>CALXEM010000031.1 GCA_944387335.1 uncultured Clostridia bacterium
GCCTTAGAGTTTGAAAATATTTTTGTTTTCACAGTTTCACCTCCAAAAAATTTTTACATTATGAGTGCATTATAGTCTTAAATTTATCTTTATTCAATATCTTTTCAAAAGCTTTTTGAGATAATTGTTGTAGTGTTCTGTGTGCTGTGATATTATATATGAAAACATATCGTAATTTTAAATTAAGGCGGTGATTTTAAATGGAAGACTTAATAGAAGAACTCATAAACGCAGGCGCATACAAGGCGGCGGTGATAGAGACTGCTGACATTCCGTTTGACAAGTCTCTGCGCGACTACTGTACTATGAATATGTGCGGACAATACGGCAAAAACTGGGCATGTCCTCCCGGAGTTGGAGAGCCTGATGAGCTGATAGAACGTGCGAAAAAATACAAGTATGCTCTGGTATTCCAGACTGTAAGCGAGCTTGAGGATTCATTTGATTTTGAGGGTATGCAAGCAGCGGCAAAACGTCACAGAGAGCTCAGCAAAAGTGTTCGAGAAAAGATTGCCGAAAAAGCAAAGGAACACCTAGAACTCACGGCAGGCGGCTGCAACATATGCGAAAAGTGCGCAAAAATAACCGATGAGCCATGCCGTTTTCCTGAAAAAGCTGTGTCCTCGCTGGAAGCTTACTGCATACATGTGTCCCAATTAGCTGAAAAATGCGGCATGAAATATATAAACGGAAAAGATACCGTGACATATTTCGGAGCTTATCTTTATAACATATAAAATAAGTCATGACTACTCCTAAGAAGGTAGGCATGACGAGCGGCCTATAAGACCGTGACAAAAGCCAACGCCTAAATGATATGCACCCCAAAAGTTAGACACTTTTGGGGTGCATATCATTAAAATTGCATGGTTTTTTAGCCTTCAACATTATTTATATTTGAATATTCTATCTAATATCCCCAAAATGCGTTCTCTGTCAAAGGGTTTAACTATATAGTGTTTGACGCCTATATCGAATATCTCTCTACTAGAACACGGGGATACACTTTCAAACATCATCACTATATTTGCATCAGAGTGATTATGTAGCAGCGAACGAGCTGCTGTTATACCATCCATATCAGACATCATAAAATCCATTACAACAACATCAGGATTGACTGTATCATACTGTTCTATTGCCTCTATAGCGTTGCTAAAACAAGCTTCAACCAAATACGAAGTATCATTCAACATCATTCTTAACATATTCTGCTCTCTATTTGAATCACTAACTATCATAACTTTCTTAGGCATATTATATCTCTCCTTTGTATCTTGATATCAGCATATAAATTTTAAATAAAAAATGCTGTACGTCTTATTTTCATTGTCTTTTTTAACTCTAAGGAAATGACTTCTTTAACATGTTTCTCTTTATATTTATTATATATACAAATAGCCTAATGTACAAGTATATACAAAATAATTAAGATTTTACATATATAAAAAATAAAACTGCCGTAAACAGAAACGATATCATTTCTGTTTACGGCAGTTTAAATTTTACGAATTATTTAGCTTTGCATTCAGGCTTTTCAAAAGCATTTCTGATTGCACCTGTCGGGCAAGCCTCTTTACACTCTCCGCAGTTTACGCAAAGAGCAGTATTGATAGATGCAAGGTTGTCATTTACAGTTATAGCACCGTGCTGACATGTACGCTCGCACTTCTTACATCCGATACAGCCGTTCTGGCATATTTTACGTGTAAATGCACCCTTATCAGTGCTGGAGCAACCTACATAGAATGCCTTTGTAGCGTCGGCAACCATGATAAGGTGGTTAGGACACTGTTTTGCACACATTCCGCAGCCTGTGCACTTCTCTCTGTCTACAACAGCTACACCGTCAACAATGTGGATTGCATCGTATTTACATGCAACAACGCAGTCACCGAAACCAAGGCAGGCATGGCTGCAAGCCTTGCGTCCCTGATAAAATGTGTTGCAGGCTTCACATGTCTGTTTGCCCTGATAGTCCATGATGTAGTCAGTTGAGTTGCAGTCGCCTGAACAGCGTACAAATGCAGCCTGTTCAACTACGTCCTCAAACTCTACACCGAGAGCTTCACTTATCTCTCTTGAAGTTTTGTCACCGCCAGGTACACACATATTTGTCTTTGCTGCACCCTCGGCAACCTTGTGTGCATACTCATCGCAGCCAGCAAATCCGCAAGCACCGCAGTTTACACCAGGGAGACACGCACGAACGGTCTCAAATTTCTCATCGACCTTTACCGCCATTACTTTTGATGCTACAACGAGCACAACAGCGGCAACAAGTCCTGTTATTGATATAACCAAAATAGGTAAAATATAAGCTTCAAACATTTCCCTTACCGTCTCCTTTTCTGTTTAATCAGATTTAATTAGCGGAACAGATTTTCAACGATTCCCGAAAATCCCATAAACGAAATAGACACGATAGATGCGGCAATAAGTGTTATCGGCATACCTTTAAAGGATTCAGGTATATTAGAGCCCTCAAGTCTTGAACGTACACCTGAGAAAAGCACCATTGCGAGCATAAATCCGAGGCCTGCTCCAAAAGCGTGTACGATAGACTGAGCAAAGTTGTACTGCTCTTCTATGTTAAGAAGAGTAACACCCAAAACAGCGCAGTTTGTTGTAATAAGTGGCAGGTAAACTCCCAATGATTTATGGAGTGCAGGGAGATATTTTTTCATTATAATCTCAACAAGCTGAACAAGTGCAGCAATGATGAGGATAAATGCAACTGTATTCAGATAGCTCAAATCATTAGGAGCTAAAAGGAATGCACTTATCGGCCAAGTTGCAGCAGTAGCAAGCACCATTACAAATATAACTGCTGTGCTCATTCCCAAAGCGGAATCAAGCTTTTTGGAAACGCCCAAGAAAGGACAAATTCCCATGAATTTTGAAAGTACAAAGTTGTCAACCAAAATTGCACTCATGAGTATAATCAAAAACTCTTTCATTCGTTAACAACCTCCCTCAGATGCTTTTGCACAAGCTGCAGCGGAAGGACATCCTGCACAACCGTTTCTCTTCTTTGCAGGTTTATTCTTCGAGAACTTGTTTACACATGCAATGAGAATACCGAATACAAAGAAGCCTCCAGGAGCAAGCTTAAATATTGCCATAGGTTCGATAGCCTGTGGAATAAGCTGTATACCGAAATAAGCGCCTGTTCCGAGTATTTCACGAATTGTACCCATGCAGAAAAGTGCAAGTGTAAAGCCTATACCCATTCCGATACCGTCCATAACGGAAGCAGAAATTTTATTTTTGCTTGCGAACATCTCAGCACGGCCGAGAACGATACAGTTAACAGTAATGAGCGGCAAAAATACGCCGAGGCTCTTATCTATCTCAGGAGCAAATGCCTGGATTAAAAGCTGTACTACTGTTACGAAGCCTGCAATAATTACTATATATGCAGGTATTCTGATTTTATCTGATATAACTCTTTTGAGAAGAGATATAACAAAGTTTGAACATGTGAGAACAAACAGTGTAGCAATACCCATTCCTATACCATTCTGAGCAGATGTTGTAACTGCCAGTGTAGGACAAGTACCGAGAATCAGTACAAGAGTTGGGTTTTCTTTAATGATACCGTTTAAAAGTACCTGTAAATTACTCTTTTTTTCCATTATGCCACAGCCCCCTTCGCAGCTTCAAGAAGTGAAATCGCCTGTGTTACAGCGTCTTTTACTCCGTTAGAGGAATATGTTGCTCCGGCAACATTTTCGATATTATCTGTCGATGTCTGACCGATAAACTGACTTGTAAACGGTACTTCCTCAACCTGTGAGCCAAGTCCCGGAGTTTCATCGTTTTCGCCTATTGCAATACCTGCAATAGTTCCGTCAGCGTTAAGGCCTGTCCAAACAGTTATATCGCCGTTATAGCCCTCAGCCTTTGTAACTATAATGAATGAATCTCCTGCTGTGTATGCAGCTTCAGCACCTTCAACAGTTATTTCATTGAATTCAGAAACATTCGGGAAGAGAACTGTTTTATAGTCGGTTTCTTCAGGAGCAGCAGAAGCGTTTCCTGTTACAGAATTGTAGCCATTATATGCGTACTCAACAGCTGTTTTAAATGCTGCTGAAGAAATGGACGCACCGCTTATCTTCTCTACGCCCTCAAGAGAGCTGTCTTTTCCGATATACTGACTTGTATATGCGGACTCACCTACTCTTGAACCAAGTCCTGCTGTCTCAGAGTTGTCCATAAGCTTAACGCCTGTTATAAGTCCGTCTGATGAAATACCGACCATAACCTGCATATCGCCGCCATAACCCTTTGTTTTTGTTGTGAAGACATATCCTGCGCCGTTGTCAGCCTCATAAGCCTCTACAACATTTTCAACATCTATTGTAAGCTGAGTAAAGCTATCGCCCTCAGGCAGCATTTCAACTCTTGCCTCATCTGCAGCTTTCTTTACAGCAGCATCAATAAACGGTTTTGTAAACTGATAAGTAAACACAAGTGCAGCCGATACAATAAGGCATATTACTGTGAGCGCAATAGAAGGCAGTATATATTCTTTTGCAGATTTCATATTATTTTTTGCCTCCTTTTTTTGCACCAAACGGTACTGTTCTTGTAAGGTTATCTATGTGAGGTGTAAGTATATTCATAAGAAGAATTGCAAAGGATACACCCTCTGGATATGCACCGTATCCGCGTATCATCATTGTGATAAATCCGCATCCGATACCGAAAATGAGTTTTCCGAGCTCTGTTGTAGGTGTTGTTGTATAGTCAGTAGCCATAAATATAGCACCGAGCATAACGCCGCCGCTCATAAGCTGCATTATTGGGTCCTGATTTGTAAAGAGGCTGAATACAACAACAGTTGCAAAGAATGCAAGCGGTGCAGTTGGTGTGATAATTTTTCTTGCGACAAGATAAATACCACCAATTAAAAGTGCCAAAACACATGTTTCACCTAGACATCCTCCTCTTAATCCGAGGAACATATCAAGATATGAAGGTATCTGAGCACCGTCTGCAAGCGGAGTAGCTCCTGCTACAAGTGAGATTTTTCCGCCTTCAACGCTAGGCAGTACCCATGAAGTCATAGGAGTTGCAAATGATGCCAAAAGCACTATTCTTCCCATGATTGCAGGATTTGCAAAGTTCTGTCCTATACCACCGAAGAGCTGTTTTACAATTACGATTGCAACAAAGCATCCGATAACAGCCATCCAGATTGGAAGTGTTACAGGAAGATTGAATGCAAGCAGTATACCTGTTACAACTGCACTCAAATCACCTATTGTGTTATCCTGTTTTGTTATTTTTCTGTACAAAAACTCAAACAAAACGCTTGAGATGATACATACACATATAAGCAGTAATGCCTGCAAGCCGAAAATTATGCTTGAAGCGATAATAGCAGGTACAAGTGCAATAATTACATCACGCATAACAGAAGATGTACTTTTAGGACCTCTTATATGCGGAGAAGCTTGTACAATAAGTTTATTCACTTTAATCTCATTCCTTTCTCAAAACAGAGGTTTATTTAGCTTGTTTTGAACTATAATTGCGCAAAAACTTTTTAGCCAGATTATTTGTTGTAACAAGGTCTCTGTGAGCAGGACATGCAAATGCACAGCATCCGCAAGCCATACACAAATTAACCTTAAGCTTTTCGAGTTTTGCTCCGTCTTCAAGCTTTAAAGCTCTTTCTATTTCAAGAGGCATGAGGCTAAACGGACATGCGCGTACACAGCTTCCGCATCTTATACATGCTGTTTCATTCGGTGTAACGGCATCTTTTTCATCGAAAGCAAGAATTGCGTTGTTATTTTTTATAACAGGTGTTTTAAGTGTATAGACGGATATTCCCATCATAGGTCCACCCATAATAACCTTTTTAGGCTCTGTTTTAAAGCCACCGCAGAAATTGAGTACATCTTCAAAAGTTGTACCGATAGCAACACGGACGTTCTTAGGCTCTTTGACAGCGGAACCGTCGACGGTAAGTCTTTTCTTTATTAAAGGCATACCTGTTTTCATATAGCTGTCAACAAATGCAACACTTGATACGTTCATTACGATAACTCCGGCATCAGCAGGAAGCATACCTTCCTCAACAACACGGCCGGTTGTTTCATAAATGAGAACTTTCTCTGCACCCTGAGGGTATTTTGACTTGAGTGAAACTACCTCAATCGGGTCGCCGGCAATTATCTGGCTCTTAATGTGAGCTATTGCCTTAGGTTTGTTGTCCTCAATGCCTATATAAGGTTTTTTTAGGTTTAAATATTTCATCACTGTCTTTATACCGTTGAGAATAGCCGGAGCATTCTCCATGCACTCACGGTTATCGGCTGTAATGTAAGGCTCACACTCCGCACAGTTGATTACAAGTGTGTCTACCTTTTCTGGATTTTTAGGGTTAAGCTTAATAGCAGTCGGGAAGCCCGCTCCGCCAAGACCTACCAATCCTGAATTTTTTATTGCTTCAATAAACTCTTCTCTTGTATTGACTATCGGCGGTGCTATGCTTTCGTCAACTTCCTGAAGTCCGTCTGTTTTAATAACCAGACATTTTGTCCTTATTCCTGCCGGATTGATGTATTCATCAATAGCTGTAACATCTCCTGATACGCTGGCGTGTATCGGTGCAGACATAAACTGAGTGCTGGAACCGACAAGCTGACCTACCTTAACATGATCTCCTGTCTTTACAAGCGGTTCGCAAGGTGCTCCCATATGCTGGAGCATAGGTATAGTAACCTGCTCAGGAATCGGCATATCCACAGTAGCTGATTCCATAGTATTCTTGTTGTGAGGTACCTTGACTCCGCTTAAAGATTTTTTGAAAAATCCTGCCACGTTCACATCCTCCTAATAAAACTTAAATTATATTTCAACAGCAAAAAGCTGTAAAATAGCGGTAAATATTTAGCCTATCTAACTATTAGCCTACAAACATAATATTATAATTGTATTTTAACAAAAAATCAATAATTGTTATATCAATCACAATGAACTGTCATTTTTTCTAATTGCGTTATCTGCTTTTCTTATATGAGGCATTACAACATTTAAAATTGTGCCTGTAATCATTCCCATAAAAAATCCCGATACTATCAGTACCGGCAGATAATATGCGGCTAATGCAGTTCCCATATAAAAACATACTGCTGTAAGCTGTCCTATATTATGAAATATTCCTCCGAATATACTTATAACAAAATAGGAAAGCTTCTTTTTAAAAACAAGTAATAATAAAGCCATTGCTATTACAGACAATATACCGCCGCAGAAGCTTATTGAAGCGGAAATCGCTCCCCTTGTCAGAAATACGAAAAATGATTTTAACACCGCTATCGAAACGCTTGCTTTAAAGCCTATACAGAAAAGCGTATACATTGTAACAATATTTGAAAGTCCAAGCTTTACACCGGCAGGCAAGCCCGGCAAAACAGGCAACATGCTTTCAAAGAACGCCAAAACAAGAGCCATCGCAAACAATAAGCCCATAAAAGTAAGCGTCGATGTTTTATTCTTTTTATTGTTCATTAAATCAATTCCTTACGCAATGAAAAACATATTCGCTTTTTTCGCTGTTAGGCTCTATTATTCCCTCCAACGACTGAGAATAGTAAACATTTTTATCCTTATCGACTATAACCAAGCTGTATTTATCTTCATTCATATACTTTAAAGTTGTCTCTTTCCCCGCAACGAAGAAAGTAGTTGACAGAAAATCAGTCAAACCACCGTCCTCAGATATAACGGAAACGGAGATAAGATCGCTTTCTGACGGATAGCCGTTAGATGTATCTAAAATATGATGGTATCTCTTTGAATCTTGTATAAAATATCTCTCATAATCTCCGCTTGTCGCCATGATTTTATCAGGAAGAGTTATCTTTGCGATATATTCACTCGCGTCACCTCGCGGGTCTCTTATTCCGAAATAGAAATCCTCGCCCTGAGGTTTCTTTCCGATAACGGTTAAATTTCCGCCGATGGACACATACCCCGACTTAATACCGTTTTCCTTGGCTATCTGCATAACTTTTTCGCCTGCAATACCCTTTGCAACTCCTCCGAGGTCAATAGCCGCTCCCTCCTGTGTGAGGTAAGCTGTTTTTTCCTCTTCATTTAAAATAAGGTTTTCATAACCTACTTTAGATAAAGCTTCATCTATATCAGACTGCGCAGGCACTGACGGAGAATCTGAAGTGATATTCCAAAGAGATGTTAAAGGCGCTATTGTTATATCAAAAATACCGTCCGACTGCTCTGAATAGCTTTTGGCTCTTTTGAGTATTTCAAAAACTTCGTCGGAGACCTTTACAGGTGCTTTTCCGGCATTTTTATTTATCTGTGAAATTTCGCTGGTGTCAATGTGCATTGAGAGCTTTGACTCCATTTCAATCAGCTGAGTTCTTATCTCATCTATCGCAGTCTGTGCGTTTTTTCCAAACAGTTTTTGTTCAACTACCGTATTCATTATATAGTCAGTCGATGTAGCAACTGTCTGTTCCTGAGCTTTCTGCGTGAAAAAATATACGCAGAGAAGTACTGCGATAAAAGCCAAAAGTATAATAGATATATTTTTTTTCAGTCGGTTATTTAACAGAAAAAACACCTCCGAATAATCGCATACATAAAATTGCCGTTTACTATTTTAACGTATTTTAAACGCATTTTCAACTGTACATATTTGGCTCTATCGCGCTTTGAGCGTATTTTGTGAAAAGCATACATAAAGATAAAATATCAACCGCAAAATTTCAGTTCTTAAAAAACTCAACGAATAAATAACCGACGGAAATAGAAATAAAATTCCGTCGGTTATAATTTTAGGTTAATTTTTTTCTCTTAAATCACGTCTTTTGATTTTACCGCTGATTGTTTTAGGAAGCTCGTCTACAAATTCAACAATTCTCGGGTATTTATATGGCGCGGTCTGTTTTTTTACATATGTCTGGAGCTCTTTTACAAGCTCTTCAGACGGTGAATAATTCTTTGTCAGAACAATAGTAGCCTTTACAACCTGACCTCTTACAGGGTCCGGAGCTCCTGTTACGGCACATTCCATAACGGACGGATGTTCCATAAGCACACTTTCAATCTCAAACGGTCCGATACGGTATCCGCTGGCTTTGATTACATCGTCCGTACGTCCGACATACCAGTAAAAACCTTCCTCGTCCTTCCATGCTGTATCACCTGTGTGATACAGTCCGTCATGCCAAGACTCTTTTGTACGCTCCTCATTGCGGTAATATCCCATAAAAAGACCAACTTGCTTTTTGTTTTCCGGAGTTCTCAGGCAAATTTCACCTACAACACCCGGAGCAACTTCGCTTCCGTCCTCATCTACCAGTACAACATCATACATTGGTGACGGTTTACCCATAGATCCCGGATTAGGCTCGGTTCCAACAAGGTTTGTAAGCATAAGGGTGGTTTCTGTTTGACCGAAGCCCTCCATAAGCTTTATTCCTGTGTATTCATAAAAACGGTTATACACCTCAGGATTGAGCGCCTCGCCCGCTGTTGTGGCATATCTGAGTGATGATAAATCGTACTGGCTTAAATCCTCTTTGATAAAGAATCTGTAAATTGTAGGCGGTGCGCAGAATGTGCTGATTTTATATTCTTCAATTTTTGTAAGCAGGTCGTGCGGTACAAATTTATCAAAATCATAGACAAAAACCGTAGCGCCTGCAATCCACTGACCGTAAAGTTTACCCCACGCGGCTTTTCCCCATCCTGTCTCAGATACAGTTAGGTGAACGTCGCCCGGTTTAATGTTGTGCCAGAATTTAGCTGTTATGATATGTCCTAAAGAATATGTGTGGTCGTGCATAACCATTTTAGGATAACCTGTTGTTCCTGATGTAAAGTACAGGAGCATTGGGTCTGAGTATTTGGTGTCATAACGCTCGAGCTCGGACGGATATTTCTCCATCTCCTCATCGAAGTTTATCCAGCCCTCACGCTCTCCCCTTACGATAAATTTATTCTTAAGCGACGGGCATTTAAGCTGTGCTTCATCTGTGTATTCAGGTACGTGACAGTCAGCTGTTACGATAATTGAATTTACATCTGCCGCGTCAAATCTGTACACAAGGTCTTTTGTGGTGAGCAGGTTTGTTGCAGGAATTGCCACAGCACCTATTTTGTGCAGAGCTAAAATTGCAATCCAAAACTGATAGTTACGCTTTAAAACAAGCATTACCATATCGCCTTTTTTCACACCGTGAGCTTTGAACATATTGGCGGCCTTATTGCTCAGTTCGCTCATTTCCTTAAATGTAAAGCTTCTCTTTTCTCCGTTCAGATTACACCACTCGAGTGCTTTATTATCAGGAACAATTTTTGCAAGTTCGTCTACTACGTCAAACGCATAGTTGTATGTCTCTTCATATTTAGGTTCAAATGAAGTTAAAACGCCGTTTTCGTCAAATCCCGACTCACAAAATCTTTTATAGAAAGCATCAAGTTGTTCGTAGTTATTCATTTTCTATCCTTCCTTCTGTCTAAATTTCTTATTTTGTTTCGTCTTCTTCATTTTTCATTACAACGGCAAGGAAAACACATTCCTGACCGCCTGTTGCAATCATACCGTGGCCGTGGCCTGAATCGTAGTATATAGCGTCGCCTGCGCTGAGCACCTCAACATGATTTTCCATAGCCACTTTAAGCTGTCCGCTTATAATGTAGTCGAATTCCTGTCCCTTGTGGTATGAGAGCTTGATAGGTTTATCCTGCTCCTCCTCAGAGTATGGAGCTGTTACCAAAAACGGCTCAGCCGTCTTATTTTTAAACAGATGTGCCAAATGCTGATAGGAAAATCCCGCTCTTCTCTTTATCGGAAGTCCCTTATCCTTTTTTACCACTGTATAAAACGAGAGCTTCGGCTTATCTCCCGTTACAAGCTCTATTAAATCAACTCCGAATTTGTTAGCGCACTGATATAAAAACGTAAATGTAAAGTCCTCTTTACCGTCCTCATATCTGCTGTAATCTTCAGGTTTCATTCCGAGATAGTCAGCCATTTCTTCAACGGATATTTCCAGTATTTCTCTGAGCTCTCGTATTCTCTGTGCAATTTCCATAATCTTAGTTTCCATAGTTTTAATGCCTCCATCTCAAAATAAAATAAAAAATAAAAAGCCCGCCCCAATATGGGACGAGCTTTAATAAACAACCCGTGGTACCACCCAACTTGCGAAAATAAATTCCGCCGCTTAAAACAGAGTTCATACAAACTCCTGACCTTTAACGCAGTCACTGCGCACGAACTTAATAGTCAAAGATGACGTTCAGCTGTGAGCTCGGGAGTGATAGGATATGCCAACCAATCTGCAGGACTTGCACCAACCGCCTGCTCTCTGAAAGATTATATATTGACCTCCGTCTCCGTCAACGCCTTTACTAATTTTTCTATATGATAAAAGATATTTATCGGATTGTCAATACTTTAATTGAAAAATATTTATTTTTGTTTATTTTACCGCAGCAGTACAGCAGTCATACAGCTCATTAGGATTATCGACAATGAATTTTGCCCCGGCATCGGCAAGCTCATCTCTTCCTCTGAAGCCCCATGAAACACCTATCGGTGCAGCACCCGAATTTATTGCGGTCAGAATATCTACATTTGAGTCGCCTATGTAGCATGTTTCGTTTTTGTCTGCACCGCACTGCTCCATTATCTGCAAAACGGCACACGGGTCAGGTTTTACGGGAACATTTTCCCTCTGACCGAAAACGCACGCAAATTCAATATCGCCAAACAGCGTTGTGACCATTTTCTGTGTAAACACATTCGGCTTATTTGATAAAACGGCAACTTTTATTCCGTTTTCGTTAAATCGCTTTAGCTGTTCCTTAATCCCGTCATAAGGCTTTGACTGTCTGAGATAATTTTCGTTGTACACTCTGTCAAACTCTTTTTTTATCTCCATTAAGTGCCCTTTATCCCTGCAATCTTCAGGCGCGGCACGCTCTACAAGCTTATACACACCGTTACCGACAAAATATTTATAGCTCTCAACAGAATGTGTAGGATGTCCGAATTTTTCGAGCGCACAGTTACAGCTGTAAGCCAAATCAGCTATTGTATTTACAAGAGTTCCATCAAGGTCAAACACAGCAAGCTTAAGCATAACACAATCTTCCCCTTCTTAATTTACGCAAAATATAAGTTTGAAAGGCACGCGCCCCTCAAACTTATATTTTAAATATTAAAATTACATGCTCTCTATCATAGAAACGACAATTTCTTTGAGTATAGCAGGGTTGCCCTTACCTTTGGAAGCGCGCATACACTGTCCTACAAGGAAGCCTACAACATTTGTCTTACCGTTTTTATAGTCGTTTACAGCCTTCTCGTTTGAAGCAAGCACTTCCTTTACAAGTGCTTCAAGAGCGGAGTTATCACTTATCTGAGCAAGTCCCTTCTCCTCAACTACCTGTCTTGCACTTATATCGTTGAACATTATCTCCTCAAGGACTGTTTTTGCACCTGTGTTGGAAATCTCGCTCTTCTCAACCATCTCAATCATGTCAACAAGGTTTTTAGCTGTAATCTTTGTATCGGCAAAGGATATGTTTTTCTCATTGAAAATACGTGAGATATCGCCGAGTATCCAGTTGGATATATTTTTAGGCTGAACCTTGTTAAACTCAATACACTGCTCAAAGAATGCGGACTTCTCCATATTCTCCGCAAGCAGATTTGAGTCATAGTGAGGCAGCTTGTAGTCGTGCATATATCTGAGAATTTTTGCATTAGGAAGTTCCGGTATGCTTTTCTTTATAGCGTCTACCTCTTCCTCAGGTACGTGAATAGTAAGAAGATCAGGCTCAGGGAAGTATCTGTAATCGTGAGCATCCTCTTTTGAACGAAGAAGGAAGTTCTGTCCTTGAAGATCGTCCCAGCGTCTTGTCTCCTGGCTTATTGTACCGCCGTTTTCGATAACCTCTATCTGACGTTTTGCCTCATACTCAATAGCTCTTACAGCACCGCTGAATGTGTTTACGTTCTTCATCTCAACTCTTGTGCCGAAAACATCGGAACCGACAGGACGAACAGATACGTTTATATCACAGCGGATAGAGCCCTCCTGCATTTTACAGTCTGATATGTCAATGTACTGGAGAATTGCCTTTATTGAGTCAAGATATGCCTTAGCCTCTTTTGAGCCGCGCATATCAGGCTCGGAAACTATCTCGATAAGCGGAACTCCGCAGCGGTTGAAGTCAACCAGAGAGCCTGCAAAGCTGTCGTCATGCAGAAGCTTTCCTGCGTCCTCCTCAATATGTATTCTTGTAACACCTATTCTCTTTGTTGCACCGCTCTCGTCGAGGATTATATCAACATAACCGTTCTCGCACAGAGGAATATCAAACTGGGAAATCTGATATGCTTTCGGAAGGTCAGGATAGAAATAGTTTTTTCTGTCCATTTTGCACACGTTGTTTATTTTGCAGTTCAAAGCGTGTCCCATTTTTACAGCGTACTCAACTACCTTTTTGTTGAGAGACGGAAGTGTTCCCGGCATACCTGTGCATATAGGACAGCAGTTGGAGTTTACCTCCGAACCGAAAGAGTTTTTACATGAACAATATATTTTTGTAGCCGTTGAAAGCTCAGCGTGAACTTCAAGGCCAACTATTACCTCATATTCCATAAGTAAATTTACCGCCATTTCTCCGACAACAGAAATTATATATTACGTCGGTTATTTTATTATATTAAAGCTGTGATTAAAGCTCTGCAATCTTAACAATGCTGCCGCCCATGAGCTGCTCATATGAGAATGCAGTGTCCAGAAGCTTCTGCTCTGAGAACTTAGGTCCTATCATCTGCATACCGATAGGCATACCGTTGTCATCGTTGCCGCACGGAACAGATACAGCAGGAAGTCCCGCTATGTTGACTGTTACTGTACAGATGTCGCTTGCGTACATTTTCAGCGGGTCGTCGATGTTCTCTCCGAGCTTGAATGCAGATGTAGGAGCAGTAGGAGTGATTATCAAATCGCACTCGCTGAATGCCTGTGCAAACTCAGCTGAAATCTGCTGCTGCAAAAGCTTAGCTCTCTTATAATATGCGTCATAGTAACCTGAGCTCAAAACGAACGTACCGAGCATAATTCTGCGCTTAACCTCGTCGCCGAAGCCCTCGCTTCTTGTGCGCTCGTACATATCTGTGAGCGACTCGTAATTCTCAGCGCGGTATCCATATTTTACGCCGTCAAAACGCGCAAGGTTAGAGGATGCCTCAGCAGAGGAAATTATGTAGTAAGCGGACAGAGCGTAATCAGTGCTCGGCAGGCTTATATGTTTTACAGTAGCACCTGCGTTTTCAAGTACCTTTACAGCATCCATAACAGACTCTTTTACTTTAGCGTCAACACCGTCACCGAAGTATTCTTTAGGTATTCCTATTGTCATACCCTTTACACTGCCGTTTAAATTCTTTGCAAAATTCGGGTATTCGCGAACTGCTGTTGTTGCATCCTTATCATCTCTTCCGCAGATTTCGGAATAGAGCATTGCAACGTCCTTTACGCTTCTTCCTATCGGTCCTATTTGGTCGAGCGATGAAGCAAATGCAACCAGTCCGTAACGTGAAACAGAGCCGTAAGTCGGTTTCAATCCGATAACGCCACAGTATGAAGCAGGCTGACGGATAGAACCGCCTGTATCCGAACCGAGTGTCAAAAATGCCTCTCCTGCGCTTACAGCAGCGGCAGAACCGCCTGATGAACCGCCCGGAACTCTTGTGAGGTCATTCGGGTTTTTAGTCTTTTTGTAGTATGAGTTTTCAGTCGACGAACCCATTGCGAACTCGTCCATGTTAAGCTTACCTACAACAACTATACCGCACTTTTCTAGCTTGTCCATAACTGTTGCGTTGTAAGGCGGCACAAAGTTATAGAGCATTTTTGAAGCACATGTTGTGAGCATATCCTTAGTTACGATATTGTCTTTAATTCCGACAGGTATTCCCGCCAAATCGCTCAGAGTCTCGCCTGATGCGATTTTTTCGTCTATCTCCTGTGCCTTTTTCAGAGCACTCTCTTTTGAGAGGGAGATATATGCGTTTACTTTATCTTCTGTCTTTTCTATTCTGTCGAATATAGCCTGTGTTGCCTCAACAGATGAACACTCTTTATTTTTTATTTTTTCGGACAGCTCGGACGCCGTCAAACGATACAATTCCATTATGCTTTTCCTCCATTATTCAACTGTTTTAGGCACTACAACACAGCCTGCCTGTGTCTGAGGTGCGTTTTTGAGTATTTCGTCTCTCTTTAAAGAAGGCTGTACAACATCTTCACGGAGCTCCATTGTATTGTTGACATCAACGCCGCTGAGCTTGTCCTCCAAGCTCGGAAGCTTCTCAACCATGCCTATTATGTTCTGCATTTCTGTTTCGAACTTGTTTAATTTTTCATCTTCAATTTTAAGACGAGAAAGCTTTGCGATATGTTTTATATCGATCTGCATTTCTAAAAACATCCTCTCTTATATTAAATTTATCTTTATCTTTAATTGATATTGATTTACTTTGTCATTTCGATAAACGTCTGCTCATCTATTACGGTAACACCTAAGCTCTGCGCCTTTGTCAGCTTGCTGCCGGCGTCCTCTCCTGCCAAGACATAGGTTGTCTTTTTGGAAACGGAGGAACTCACCTTACCTCCGAGCTCTGTTATTATCTGAGAAGCTTCATTTCGCGTCATTGTCGGCAGAGTGCCTGTCAGAACAAACGTCATACCCGCGAATTTATCGCCTTTTACGGTTTTCTCGGCAGTCATGTTGACACCGTATGACTTTAAGGCGTCTATCATGGCTATTGTGCTCGGCATATTAAAATAGTCTGTCACAAACTCAGCCATTGTGTCGCCCATACCGTCTATCGACACTATCTCCTCTTTTGACGCAGATATGAGAGTATCCATATCACAAAATTTATCGCAAAGCAGCTGCGCCGCCTTTTGACCTATTGTCTGAATACCCAATCCGTAAACAAGCCTTGACAAATCGTTTTTCTTCGACTTATTTACAGCGGAGATTATGTTGTCTGCGCTCTTTTCTCCCATTCTCTCAATGGACATAAGCTGTTCTTTTGTAAGCGCGTAAATATCGGCAGGGGTAGTTATAAGCTTTTGCTCAACTAACTTTTCGAGCAAAACCTCTCCCATACCGTCAATATCCATAGCATCCCTTGAAACAAAGTGGATAAGCGTTCTCAAAAGCTGTGCGGGACACTCAGGATTAGTACAGCGTATAACCGCAACGCCGTCCTCTCTGACAGCTTTTGCGCCGCAAACAGGGCAGTTTTCAGGGAGCTTAAACACATCGTTTTCGCCGCTGTGCTCCTTTACTCCGACCACTTCAGGGATTATGTCACCAGCTTTGCGCACAACTATTATATCACCAATCGCAATTCCCTTTGCGTCGATAAAGTCCTGATTGTGCAGAACAGCGCGGCTGACGGTTGTACCCGCAAGCTCAATCGGCTCAAACACAGCAGTAGGTGTCAGCGCGCCTGTTCTTCCGACATTTATTTCAATATCTAAAAGCTTTGTAGGCTTTTCCTCAGGCGGATATTTAAACGCAACCGCCCACTTCGGATATTTTGCAGTAGCGCCTAAAGATGAACGCTGAGCAAAACCGTCCACCTTTATTACAGCTCCGTCTATATCAAATGAAAAGCCGTTTCTGTTTTGACCTATTCTTTCAACTTCAGCCACCGCGTCAGCTATATTATCAAAGCGGTTATAGGACGGAGAAACAGGAAAACCGAGCTCTTTTAAATAATCCAGCGACTGCTTGTGAGAAGTCAATTCAACACCCCTTATCTGCTGGATATTGAAGATAAACACATCGAGCTTTCTCTTGGCAGTTATACGCGCGTCCTTTTGCCTTAAAGAGCCCGCCGCTGCATTTCTCGGATTTTTAAATAATGTCTCGCCGTTTTTTTCCTGCTGTTCATTGAGCTGGTAAAACACCTTACGCGGCATATATACCTCTCCGCGCACTTCAAGGTATTCAG
>CALXEM010000032.1 GCA_944387335.1 uncultured Clostridia bacterium
ACATGCAACAGTGAGGAAGACGTTGACTATATTATTGAGGTTCTCCCTACAATTATAGAGCGTTTGAGAAGCATGTCACCTCTCTGGGAGAGAATTAAAAAAGAAAACATCGTATACAATATATAAAAACGTGTTTTAAAGTTATGGAGGTAAAAACCTATGTATACACAGAAAGTTATGGACCATTTCACAAATCCGAGAAATGTCGGTGAAATCGAAGATGCAAACGGCATTGGAGAAGTAGGAAACGCTAAGTGCGGAGATATAATGAAAATATATCTCAAAATCAACAACGGCGTTATTGAAGACGTTAAGTTTAAAACATTCGGCTGCGGAGCTGCAATAGCAACAAGCTCTATGGCAACTGAAATGATTAAAGGCGCAACTGTTGAGGATGCTTTAAAGCTTACAAACTCCGCAGTTGTTGAGGCTCTCGAGGGATTGCCGCCGGCAAAAATACACTGCTCTGTACTTGCAGAACAGGCAGTTAAAGCAGCAATAGCTGACTATTACACAAAAATGGGTATCGACCCAACTCCAATCGTCGGCGAAATAAAAGACTGCGAAGCATGCCATATCTAAAACTTTAAAAGGAGTTTGATTTAATGCGCAGACGTGAAATTTTAAAGCGTGCAATACCGTTTGCTATGGCAGCGGTACTTATTGTAAGCACTCTGTTAGGTATATTTGCCAGCATAGCCGTTTAAATTAAACTGCAAAAAAGCCGTATCGCTTTCAAAAGCGATACGGCTTTTATTTATTTTAAAGTTTACAGCGCTCTTTCACATGAAAAAGCGTAGCTCTCCCTTGCTTTGGCAATGAGCTTATTTTTTGTGCCGTCAGGCATTATAACGGTGTATTCCCCGTCCTTTACAGCCTTTATCCTCAAGGTGCAGACACATATATCGTCTGTTTTCTTTTCAATGTCAGCCGAAATATACATTCCGTCCTCACCTCTGAAATTTTCAAACGAAACGCCATTTTCATACCATTCATCAGGTATGGCCAAAAACGGCTCAATAACCCCGTCATATGTCTTTAACAGCATTTCCTGAAGTGAGTCCACCGCGGACATGTTTGCCTCCAGAGTAAACGGCCTGTAATGGTACACAGAAACTCCCCTGCGCTTATAATCTCCGTTTAAGTGGAAGCCGTTTTGAGAGCATATATTCTCCCAGAAAAGCTTGAGTTGATATGCTGCGCCCTCTCCGTTTTTCTGCATGGCGTACAAGGCCGCCATCCATGTAAACGAAAAGCCTACCCACCAGCCTGTGCCGAGTATTTCAAGATTCTTTATAGTTGCGTCAATTATGGTTTTGTCGCTTTCTTTATCATAGTCAAGCTGTCTTAACGGATAAATAGGCATTGAATGTGAATGATGTCTGTGTGATTCCATGAGGCTCTCGTCAGGACTTAACATCAGCACATTGTCGCTGTTAACCGAAAGCTCAGGCAGATTATCAAAAATCTCTCTCCAGCATGAGCTATCCTCCCCCAGCTTTTCGGAAAATTCAATAAGCTTTGCAAATAAATATCTCATCAGAGATAAGTCATATGTACTGTTCGGAGTTACCCATGCCTGCGGAGTATTGTCGTGGATTTCAGGCGAGCTTGATACAGGCAGTTCATATTTACCGTCAGCATTTTTCACAATCAGTCCTGCAATACATTTTCCTGTACCTGCAAAATACGGATAAACTCTCTGCCTTAAAAACTCTTCGTCACCTGTATATGTGTAGTGTCTTTCAAATATCTGACAAGTCCAAATCTGATTTGTAGGGCTCAGCGAGTACATCGGCCAGCCTCCCAAAGCCGAACCGTCCACAGACATTACTGACGGCAGACAAAGACCGTCTGTGCCGTAAAAGCTCTCTGCAAAATCATGCGCCTGAGGTTTTAAATCCCACAAAAAGTCAAGATAGCTCTCGCCCTCGTCAAAGTGATTTGCCTTAAGGTAATGCAGATAGCTCAGCTGTGTGTTTAAATCGTTGTGGTAGTCGCCTTTCCACGGAGGAAGCTGTCCGTCATCGGCAGTCCATACACCCTGAAGCGGCATAGGCAGACAGCCTTTTCTCGAACATGAACCGAAAAGATAATTTGTAATATACCAGTTCTTTTCAAAAAGCTTATCTGGAAGAGTTACCGAGCTCTTTTCCCAAAAACATCTCCACCAGTTGCAGTGCTCTCCGAAAGCTTTGTTGTAGCCTGTTTCAAGTTCATCTCTCAAAAGCTTCAATGTGCTCTCTTTAAGCTTTTGCTGAGCGTTTTCTCCAACATCGCCGTATGTCACCGTATATGCAATAAGAGTTTTTCCGTCAATTTCTCTATATGCACAAAATACGCCGTAATTGAACATATCAGCAGCATTTTGAATAAATCCTGTGAAATCATCGCCGTTATAAAAGCTTGCAGGCTCGTATTTAATTCTTTTGAGTGAACCCGCCGAGATGTCACGCTCAGCAACAGTCTCCTCTGCTTCACCGATAAGTCCGAACTGAGGATTTTCCACAGATATGCCAAACTCATCTCTTTTACAGTCAACCTCAATAAAGCCTATATTTTTCTCTGCATGAATAAAGCTTTTAAGGTTTATTTTTTTGCCGTTATCATAGCTCATTTTTACCTGTGCGTGTGCGTCACTTAAAATGAGTGATGACTCAAGCTTTTTAGCATCACCGAAGTTAAAGATTATTTTTCCGGCAGGAAGCTTTGTAGGAGTTGCATCGCTGTATATACTGTCAAATATTTCGGTTATTTTCTCGGATTCTCCCTTTTTTGCAAGCTCCACCAGACGTTTATATGTAAAATCGCTGCTCTTTATTTTTTGAGAAATACGTCTGTCCCAAATATCTCCCCTGTCAAGGCTAAAGCGCAAAGCATTGCTTTTGCCCCAAATAAGGCAGCCCAAAAGTCCGTTTCCGAGCGGCAGGGCTTCATCCCAAGAGGATATTGGTTTTTTAAAGTGAAGATTTGATTCATCAGAAGGTAATTTTGGCAAAATAAACACCGTCCTTTTATAAATTTGTTTGTATAGCTGTACTCCTGTAAAAATCCGGAGTTACTTTTTCAATAGATTTAAATTGTTTTATAAAATTAGACGCATTGCTAAAGCCAACAAGTACTGCTATTTCCTTTATTGATAAAACGGTATATCTTAACAGCTCCTTTGACCTGTCTATCCTGTACTGTTTTAAGTAGTTATACGGTGTAAGACCGATTTCATCGCGGAACACCCTTATCAGATGTGCAGACGACACATAACAGCGTTTGCTCAAATCGTCCAGCGTTATAACTTCCCTGTAATGATTTTTTACATATTTTAATATAATCTGCGTTATCTGTGACAAACTGTCTGCACTAGGTATTCTGTTTATATATCCCTTGTAGATTAAATGCACTATTCTGTAAAGCTCTGCGCTGCATTCCTCTTCAAATTCAGACGGATTTGAAAAATCAAAATCAAGAATATTGTCTACAATAGTCGTTATTGAGTTCACTGCGTAATGTATATTAAATGTATACTTTTTATTTTTTATAATCGTATCAAACAGTGGCTGTACAGCGCTTCCTCCGACCTGTATCAGATAGTGGCTCCACTCATAGCAATCTACGCTTGTTCTGTATGAATAATCAGTATTCGGAGGAATTATAGTAACGCTGTCCGGCAGCGCCTTTACGCTTGTATTTCCTATATTAACAACACCCGAACCCGACAGAGTTACAATGAGGATATACTCATCTATCCCGCTCATATTATCCAAAATCATTTTGCCGAACTCATATACTCCGAGCTTGCTCGTGTAACAGAAAGCTTTTTTGGCAAAGTCAGAATTTTCGTGCGTTAAAATCCGCATTTTTCCGTATTCATTCTCTATGTAATACACAAAAATCCTCCCAAACAAACACCGCATTAACCATCAATTTCTTTTTAAGTATTTTAACATATTTTCTCAGATTAACAAAGTAATAAAATATAGATTTGTAATAAAATTTTGTTATTTTTAATAAACGTTACTAACATAACTATACTTTTAAAATATACAAATTAAATAATTATTTTTCTACCGCAGTTAATAATAAAGCAGGTATCACCGATTGATAAGTCAGTAATACCTGCTTTATTTTATAATATCCGATAATTAAGCAATATAATTTGCCCATAGAATATATCGTTTAATCCACCGTAACCGCCACTTTTATTACACCGTCCCGCTTATTCTCAAACAGCTCATAAGCTTTTGCAATATCCTTTAGCGGATAAGTATGCGTAATTAACGGTGTAGTATCAATTTTTCCTTTGGCAATAAGCTCAAGAGTTTCCTTGCAGTTGCAGCCGTCGACGCCGCCTGTTTTAAAGATAAGATTCTTGCCATACATATCAGGCAGCGGTAATGTCTGCGGACCGTCGTAAAGAGCAACCACCGTAACGATAGCGTTAGGACGGGCACAATCCCACGCCATACGGAATGTGCTCTCACTTCCCGCAACCTCCAGCACTACATCTGCTCCGCCGTGCTCACTGTGAGAAAGCACAAATTCCTTGAGATTTTCAGAGTTTGTAGTCAGCACTTCGGGATAATGCTTGTTTACAAATGCCAATCGGTTTTCATCAATGTCACAGACAATAACCCTCTTTGGGTTCATCAGCCGAACACACTGGAGAGTGCACAAACCTGTCGGTCCCGCTCCTATAATCAACACTGTGTCCTCACTCTTTATCTCAGAAATCTGCGCTGCCCAGTAGCCGGTTGCCAATACATCACCTACTAATAATGCCTGCATATCGGAAACAGAGTCTGGGATTTTGTCCAAGCCCTGATCAGCATAAGGCACGCGTACATATTCTGCCTGTCCACCGTCTATGCGGCATCCAAGTGCCCAACCGCCGTTTTTGTCTGTGCAATTGTTAACCCAGCCATGCTTGCAGAAAAAGCACTCTCCGCAGAAGGTCTCCACATTAACCGTTACACGGTCACCCGGCTTTAACGTTGTGACAGCAGAGCCAACTTCTTCAACTACTCCTACCATCTCATGCCCAACAGTAATTCCCGGCACAGCACGCGGCACACTGCCGTGCTTGATGTGTAAATCGCTTGTGCAGATACTTGCCAAGGTCACCTTTACAATAGCGTCCCGCTCATCTAAAATGACCGGCTTTTGTTTTTCTGTCAGTTCAAATTTTCCCTGTTCTATATATGTATAGGCAAGCATGACTATTCCTCTTTTCTCATAAGTTTTAAGCACAAGGTTCTATTGGTATATCAGATCAGAACTCTTATTTCAACTTATATTATACAATTATTTTACTGTAATTTTAACCTCCATATGATAATTTCCTCCGCACAGCATATGCTCTTTTGGCATAACGGTGCTCCATGCTAAATCACTTCCTATTGGTGCATGCTTCGCATCTAAATGAATAATTGTTTCTTCTCGTTTAGTCAGTTCATGCTCGTGTTTTGCTGTTTGATAATCATGTATAGAATGATGAAGTGCGTCAAAATGGAAAGGAGATGTGTTTGTAAATTCAATCTGTTCATTGTTGCGATTTAATTTAATCCAACGAGTTTCCTCATGTCCTCCTGTCTGTGACGGCGGAACAAACGGAAAATGTTGTTTTGTCACTGTTGAATGATATACTCCGAGTGGTGCAGACAAAATACGGTCACAATAGTTTTCATTTTCTCCTCTTCCGAAATAGGATAATTCCTCAAATCCGGTAGCTGTAATGCATTCCAACCCTACCCGTGGAATTGCTTTATAATATGTATCAATATGAAAATCAGCGCTTACTGTAAAATGACCGTTGCCGTCGAGTGTATATCTAATAATTCCATTGATTGGTGGCATATTATTTTTCTCTTGTATAAACGGAACTTCAACAACAGTCTTGCAATCACCTTTCAAAATTTGAGGTGCTTCGAACACAAATGACTGTTTTCTGATTTTTTCATACTCCTCATACCAGCCCCATTGCTCTACTGCGTCAAGACCTGTATATGCTCTGTCAAAGCAAGGAGCAATTTTGGTGAGATAGTCAGTCTCGTTTTTAGACAATCCAACAAATTGACCGTTTTGAAGATTGATTCGGAGTATAACATCATTTGCTTTCAGGCAGAGAATGTTATCTGTTATCTCCTGTGTAGGCGACGATTTGATCTCAAGTTGATTTTCTTTGCAATAATCTCCGCTTTCGAGTTCAAATTGAAATAGACCGATTTCGGTGTTTGCATCCTGATAAAAAGTTTTTGCTTTATGTCTGACAGAGAATTCTATGGTGTAAAGAGCATTTGCCTTTTTATTGTGGGAAATCTCTGCTACAATTTCTCCTTGTTCCAATGGATTTAAGTTTGGCAAATCAATTTCCTTCTGCGCTATGATTTCTCCGTTTTCTCTTAAAAACGCCGTACATGAAAACTCAGACAATGTCATTTGCAGACATTCATTTCTGACCAAGTAATGATTTTCTTGATCCGGTGAACGCCATCCTGACATATTTGCCATTGTAATTTTAACAGGACAATATCCCTGTTTCACTTCATATGCAACAGGTTTCCATGTGAGATCTGACAGTACAATTCCATTGCACGTCATAAACCGAGGACAATCTCCGTTGCGGTCTATTCCCTCAACAAAGGCTTCGTTAAAATCTCCGCCATATGCCATAAACGGAATACCGTCCTCCGTCTTGTTTTCTAAACATTTATCCTGCCAATTCCAGACAAAACCTCCCTGAAATCGTTCATAGCGCTGCATTAACTCAACAAATCTGTCCATTCCTCCACCTGAATTTCTGATCTGATAGAGATATTCAACCAATATAATCGGACGATTGTCACGCGGATCTGAAAGCAGTTTTAAAATATTGTCATAGGTTGCATACATATTTCCTCTGATATCGGAAATATTTTTTTCCGGTTCACCTGCTTCATACTGACACAACCTTGTCTTATCATACTCTTTGATAAAACCATACATAGCTGCATAATTTGCTCCTGTTCCGCTTTCGTTGCCAAGTGACCACGAAAAAATACTGACATGATTTTTTAACTGCTCTACCATGCGGGCAGCTCTTTCGATAAAGTGCATCGCCCAAGCAGAATTATGTGTTAAAGCCCCCATAACTCCATGTGTTTCGATATTACATTCACATACTAACAGCAGTCCGTATTTATCACACAACTCATACCAGATAGGACTATCAGGATAGTGACATGTTCTGACGGCGTTAATATTCATTTTTTTCATTTGCTTGATTTCTTCTATCATCCACTCTTTTGAAACAGCTCTTCCTGTCTTGTAACAAAAATCATGTCGGTTAACACCGCGTATCAAAAGCCGTTTACCGTTTAGCAATACAATACCGTCTTTAATTTCTATCAATTTAAACCCGAATTTAGAAGATTCTATATCCAAGACCTCTCCGTCTTTTGATAACAGCTCTGCCACAACTGTATACAACACTGGATTTTCAGGTGACCAAAGCGCAACTTTATCCAAGCATATTTTTATTCTGGCTGTATTTGCTGTTGGTAAGACATCACTTCGATATTGTGCAGTTGCACAAACGGCACCATTTTTTTGCGCAATACATTGCAAAAGCATTGGGATACAGTGATTCATACAGCTTTTCCAAGCAGTTTAAATGTTTTTGTGGTATTTCTCCTTGTGGTTATGTAAAACAATTTCGTAAAACTGGATGTGATATAAAGGAAAAGCACTAATTAAAATTATTATATTTATTACTATTTTTTATAGATATACATATCTGATAAACGCATATATTCTTTTCTCATTATATAAAAAATTTAGCAATAGATAGATTAGTAAATAACAATACAATCTGTAACGTCACAACTATCTAAAATATGAAATCTTCAGCTATGTGAAAGTGCCCTCACAGCAGTCAAATGATGATATGAGAAAAAACATCTAAAATATAGATAAAGGAACTGAGGTGAACTTCTATGCATAAAATATTTGGATCAAAAATTGATGCTCCGTATTTGACAAGAAAAGGAGCATATCTTATTCCTTTTAAAAATTCAAAAGTCGGAGTAGTTAAAACTTCAAAAGGATACTTTTTACTTGGAGGTGGTTTAGAAGCAAACGAAACTGATATACAGTGTATTCAAAGAGAGTGTAAAGAAGAAATAGGGTTTGAAGTAAAAATAGGAAATTTTATTTGTTCAGCAGAAACATATATGAAACATGATACTCTTGGCTTTTTTCACCCTGTTCAAACATATTATGATGGAACTCTTTTAAGACAAATTCAATTGCCAGTTGAAAAAGATCATTCCCTTGTTTGGATCGAATATAGCGATCTTAAAAACAATATGTTTGTAGAAATGCAAAACTGGGCATTACAGCAATGGTGGAAGTTGAAGCAAGAAAGGAAGCTATAACCACTAACCATACTATTATTTTATTATGCCAAAAGAGCTATCAGACTTTTAAAAATCTGATAGCTCTTTACTTTTTAGATTTTCAAATAATGTTGTCTTTTCGATGTCACAGACGACAATTATATCATAATATTAACCTTGTTTAAAAATAGAATCATATAGTATTATTAAACGAATTTAGAAATTCTATTTTCCTTAAAAATTTATTAAGAAATGATTTTATCACTCTTTGACCTATTACACTTCCAACACAACGTTTGGAGATTATCCTCCACCGTAAAACCACCCTTTGATACTGGAATAATGTGGTCTATCTCAAGCAAGAGATTTGGCTCCATATAGGTAGAGTTACCACAGTTACAACAAGTGAAATTATCACGTTTTTTGATAACTTCACGTAGTTTTTTTGTCATTAAAGCTCGTTGTTCTTTTGCAAAAACTTTTGCAGTAAGTTTGCTTTCCAACACGTTAATAAGTTCTACAATGTTTTCTTCTGTCATTGGTACAGTAAATGACCTCTGCGCCATTCCACCACCAGAAGTATATGTAAATTTGTACTCTACAGCAAATACACTCTCATCGATGTTAGCGAAGCCAAGTCTGGAATAGAATCCAGCTTCATCGTTCTTCATAATAAAATCAGGAACATCCACAATATACTGTTGATACTCTGCTTTATAATTTTCAATAATTTGTTTTGCATCTCTTAATGTTTCAAGTTCTTCTACAAGTCGGTGCAGTTTCTGTATTTGCTCAGGATATAAACTTTTATTTGGATAGAAATTTTTTACTACATACTCCAAAGGATTATTCTCTGCACTTGCAAATACTGAGGCTGAAACCTCTGCTGTAAATGGCGTAATTGTCTTTTTATACGGGCGAATATAGTTGTATTCATCATCATTAGTTGTTTCATTTCGAACCACTCTGGTACCAAATAGTTTTGATATTGACTGTACTTTCTCAGTAATATATTCATTAAATTCTCTTTGTGTACTCATCAATACTTCACAAGTTTCTTTAATCTTTAGGAAACTAGGAGATTCATAATACTCAAGTATTCTCTCATTTTCTCTTACCATATTTTCTATATTGCTTTTAGTGGTAGCTATAAAGTTTCCAATAATATTCCATTCTTCACTATCAACAGTTTTAATTTTTTTAATGCTGTTAACTGTTCTATCGAACAACCGAGCAATCAAACTATCCAATTGTTCTTGACTACCCTTAATTACCAAAGAACCTCTATTTTTATTTGCATACTCTATGATGTTGTTTACATTTTCATAGTATTCACTATGTTTCTTATCTAAAGCTTCTTTTTGCTGTTCTTTCAGGTACTTATTATATTCTACTTTACCCATAAGCAACGATGGATCTTTCTTAAATCTCTCTATACCATATTGATTTATAGTGATTTCTTTTTTGCCTAAATTGTTTCCAGCTGAAGATATGTAATTAACGCTAATCCTATAAGCTTCTGCATTTTTCAAAACCATATCTATTTGTTTTGTAAGTCTGTGATACTGTGAGCTAGACTTATATTCATTATCCTCAAGAAATCTTCTTAAGGTTGTTGCAATGTCATTTTTTCTTTTAATGATATTTTCTGCTTGCACAAGCTTTTCTTTGTTATCCTTAAAAAACTTTATATCATCATATTTTTCCAATGCTTGACGGCTTTTTACTGTTATATAATCGTCAAAATAAGGAATAATATTCCAACTTGAAAAATTTAATTCTTTTAACGCCGCATCTTCCAATTCATTATATTGTCGTGCTATTTCTATTAGTTGTTTTACTAATCGTTCCATAGCATTTTTTCGTATCATCTCCTTTTGTCGTTCTATTTCCCATTTTCGCTCTAATTCTCGCTGCTGTTCTATTTTCCATTTTCGATCTAATTCTCGTTGTCGTGCAATTTCATTTTGTCGTTCTATTTCTCTTTGCTTTTGTTTTTCCACCTCAATTATAAAAAGAACAATTGCCGCAATTATTACCGCTATCACCCAAAACATCACTTTTTCCCTTTCTAAACAAATAAATAACTTTTATCCTTTATTTGTGTTTATATTATATTCCAAAATATTTGAAAATTCAATTTTCCTAAAGATTTTGTAGATAATATTATTATCATAAATATATAAACATTTATCTTTAAAATTCTTTATACAAAAATCAATTCTTTCTCGAGCCATTTTCCTGTAATAAATATTTCTTCGGCAAAGCATAGTGATTTCATACGCGATTGAAGCCATTTGTTACTAGTAGCACGCATTACATCACGTTGGTATGGTCTGTCATCTATGAAAAGTATGCTAATTGCTACTCGTAAACAAGTTTTTAGAAGTTTCTCATTTTCTCGTTTCTTTTCTTTATAGAATACCTTTCTCATGTGCTTTGTCCCAAACATGATATAATTATTTTGTAAACGATAAACTGTTCGTGCCGTTTATTTGAGCAACTCTCCTAGCAAGTAGTTTTCTATATAAAAAAGAAACCCGCGTAAGTAACGCGGGTTTCTTTTACAACTAATCTATGTTGATAGATGTGCTACTTGGCAGTTCTTTCTTGACGTGCTTTGGCATAGTGAGCATCAGGATACCGTTTTCGTACTTAGCGGTGATGTCCTTGGACTCAACGTCACCAACATAGAAACTACGACTGCAGGAGCCTACATACCTCTCCTGACGGATGTACTTACCTTTCTTGTCCTGTGTATCTTTATCCAAGCCTTTGGCAGCGCTGACAGTCAGATAACCGTCCTTCAGATCAACATGGATTTCATCTTTCTTGAAACCTGGAAGATCGACATCCAATTCATAATTTTCATCCGTCTCACGCACATCTGTCTTCATTAGGCCCTTAGCGTGCTTGCCGTACAGAGGGTTATGACCATTCCACATAGGGAAGAAGCCAAAATCATTGTCAAATGGATCATCAAACAAATTTTCATTAAAAATACTAGGTAACATAAAACATTCCTCCTATTATAAAACCATAAGATAAAAATAAAATGATCGTTCCGAATAGGGGAACAGATGAAGCTAAATTGTTGGAGCTTACATGAATTTTTCTTTATTCAGCTCCTTCTCTCAAGCTCTAATTGTATTATATCACATCAATTAGCACTGTCAATGGTAGAGTGCTAATATTAATATAAAAACAACAACTCATTCACAAAATATACGATTTTTCCCCGACTAACGTAAAACGAGAAGATATGCGATAATTGTAGCACAAAAAGAGCAAATCGATAAAATCAACTTGCTCTTTTTCTTAAAAACAACTATCAAATCGTTGTCACGGAGGACTCAATCACTGAAAAATCCAGTCACATCGGACTTTTTCGCGACTCTAAATGTCATTTATCAAAATTCGTTAGCGTACACCTAATCTGTGAATGGCATTCTGGAACAACATTTTGTTTCAGTGGATGTTGCGGAATTGCTTAAAAGTATTGATTTTACAAGGTTTCTGACCTGCTCCATACCATTTTGTTGTAAAAAAAGACCTCAGAGGAGGCATCCTCTAAGGTCTAATTTTTTCTGTATTTTTTGTTTTAAATGTCATTCTTGCCATCCTTTTTGGGGATAACAGGCTTTGCTAAAAACACGATATTAACAGTTGCAAAATGACACAATCAACTTATTCCCACTCGTTGCCGAGAACCACAACTTAACGCTTTTTGTTTATAAACCGTGTAGTGTGGTTTTCGTATTATTCTGATAATCCATATTATACTGCCTGTACGACGAGAATTTATCAATATCTTATCAGGTGCGATAAAACCGATGGTTGCAAGAAAAGAATAATTGCCACCGGATTGGTTTTGTCAAATGTATTATAGCATAAAAGTTTAAGTTTTTTAAGATTTTTCAAAACATTTACAAATGTAATTTCTATAAATCAATGTCTGAAAACTTTTTCAAATATTCCTTGATAAATGTTTTTTCAAATTTAGCTTCAACTTCTTTTGTTATCAATAATGTAATATCTTTTAAAGAGCGAGTTAACGCAACATATAATTTATTTTTAGTTTTATTGTTTTCTTTCTTTTCTTGAAAAAGGTAACTTGCCAAATCATTTGTAAGAATGAACAGACAATTATATCCTTCCTGCCCCTTTATCTTCTCAATCGATGAAACACAAATACCACTACTGTCCGCACAAGCGGAAAGTTTCATTGCATTGCAAATTCGAGCATATTGTGCAGAAGAAAATCTTAAATGAGGAAAAACCTCTCTTAATGTTTTATCTTCATTCTTGTTTTTGGCATTAGCAGATGATAGCCTATTGGCGTAAAAATATGCTGCACTTGACAACTTATCCATATCTTTATCTGACAATATTTCTTTTAACGCTGTTTCTAATTCATAAAACAAGGTTTCACTTTCAAAATAGGTGGTGTTGTTTTGAGTATTAAAAGTTGAATTTTTTTGAGAAATATATTTTAAATCAAAATTCGAAGACTCAATGAAAGAGGAAACATTTATTTCGCTTTCAAAAACAATCCTTATTTTTCCGTTTGGCTTATCTGAATTTTGCTTTTGTAAGTCATCAACAATAGAGTTTGAAAGGTTAATATGATTATTTGGGCATCTATGGCAAGTGTTTATGTATTCAACATTGTTTTCGTATTTTGAAATTAATTCATCAAGTTTACCAAATCCTTTTAAATCTTGTTTAGGATCTCCCACAATGTTAACAGTTATTCCAAGGGTGATAAAGTTGTTTAATATCTCAAAAAAATCTTTATCTATATCTTGTGCTTCGTCAATAAATATACTTTCACAATATTCAAGAAACGCAGATTGAATGGTTTTCCTTGCTTCCTTTTGTACTGATGTATCACTAGATTTTTTGACAAATACCCATTTTGCACGTTGAGGAATCACCTTTATATGCAATATATCATTTTTATCAAGCTCATTAATTTTACAATTTGACCATTTAGGTTCTGATGGCAATTCAATAGAGGAAACTTTTTTATAATCTTTATTGAACAATAAAAAATAATAGGGCTTAATAATTTCTTGATATAAAAAAGAATGTATGGTGCTAATCTTTATCCTATTCGGAATGCAACCCAACTTTAATTTTATTTTTTCTTTAATATTGTCAGAAGCATTATTGGTGAAAGCAATACAGTAAATATTTCTGTGTGGTAAAGAATTATTGTATGACTCAATTATCGAATCTGACATATTTGTTGTTTTTCCGGCTCCTGCGCCGGCCACTTTAATGTTCACCATATTATTTTTCACCCGTTGTCAGAAAATCAATTATTTTCTGTATATGTTGAGGTAGTTTCAACTTTTCTAAATAACCCGAAGACAAATCTTTGCATATTTCTAACATAGCATAGGATTTATTTTTTCTCCAATCATCAGATAACTGTTCCTTAGATAAATTATTCCAACCAAATTTTTCTCCATATTTTTCTTTAAGTACTTCATAATTCCCTTCTGTATTCACGATTTCAGGTTCTAAAGTATACTTTTCAGTGGTTGCAACACAAATGAATTTATTATCATTGTAACTATGATGCTCCTCTTTTGCTTTCGGTTGGTCATCATAATCTCTTACTATACCTAATCGATTGGAGCTGCGGATATTGATTTTAAGCCATAAATCAATAATTCGTTTAAAACCTTTATGAAACGAAATGACCTCTATATCATTTAATTCTTTTTTAGAATCCAAATATGCTCGTATAAATAATTCTTCCGTCAATCCCTCTACTAAAATGCACTTTTTTGCATAAAACAATTTAAATAAATCCAAGTTCGGATTTTTCGATAAATAATTTATCTCTTCATCATTAAACTCTGATCTTATCGAGTATGCATTTCCCTCACTCATCAAAACTATATTTTGAAGTTTTAGCTTATCTATAAGTTCAGTATCGTGGGTGGAGTAAAATAACTGTAAACAGTTATTTTTATCTGTAAATGCTTTTATAAAACTTGCGACAAGTCTAACATTATTTATGCACAAATGCGCTTCCGGTTCTTCTACAGTTAAAATGTTGAATACTGCATCACTATCTTTTTCTATTAATGAATTAATTAAAACCATCAACAAAATTAAATTACGTTGTCCTAATCCCTGCATTGATAAATTTTCGCCTTCATAGCCAAGACGAACGCTATTGAAAATAGAACTCATAGCAGGCATATTAGGCAAAACGTTTATTTTTTGAAAAAAATCAGACGCATTTTCTAATTCGGAATATTCTTGCCAATTAATTAAAGTATCAATATTTGTGATTTTTTTCAATGTATCAAAAAAACGGGAATATTCTTTTTCAACTTCTATTTTATCCCTATCTTTAAGTTTGGCTTGTAAAATTTTAACCAAAGATTTAGACCCCAATTTTTCATTTGATTTAGAAAATTCATCACGTTCTGCCATTAAAGATGTATATTTAAATTGCTTTAAAATATCGTAAGAAATTGGCCCTTTATTAGGTACACCGATTGAATATTTATATAGTTCAATTGGCAACAGATTCAGTTTTAAATCATTTACTGTCTCTGAATTTACATCTTCACTTTCTAATACACTTTTTATTGTTTTATAAAAATCTAAATCGTTGACAGGAGCAAATTCATAATAAAGTCCATAACTTATGTTTCCTTCACTTATCTCATAACCAAGTTCTTTGACATAATATAATTCTTCCTTTTTTGGTGTTACATTCACTTCAATTTTAATTTTGGGTATTTGTTTTTTAAAATCTTCTAAAGTGATTTTATCTGTAAGAATAGAGACCTTATTGTCTATTAAAAACTGATAGTAGTCGTTTTTAGTACTACTGTTTATATCAAACCACGTTAAATTTTTTCCTACATAAGCAATTTCATCTGCTAAAAAAGGTAGAGTAATTGCTTTCAACAAATTGCTTTTGCCACTATTATTACTTCCTATTATCGTAACGGTTTGTGCTAGTTCAATGTTTATGTTTTTAAGATTCCTATAATTTGATATTTTAATATTTGAAATATACATCAGACTCTCCTTAAATGCGTTGACTTATTGTGTGTAGACTTATAGTATTCAATGATATTATAGTATAAAATTAGGAGGATTGCAACTATCTATATCATAAAAGTCTTTAGAGATAATTTAAAAAAATACCGCACCGCAATGGGAATATCCCAAGAAGCATTTGCCGATAAATGTGGTATGCACCGCACATATATCAGTGCAATCGAATGTTACCGCAGAAGTATCTCCTTAGAGAACATTCAGCGCATTGCTGATGCTCTTGAAATTGAAACATATAAACTGTTTATAGAAAGCGAGGAAACAAAATGATTACTAACCTTACTGAATTTATAACTGAATTCACAAAAATCAAGGAACAAGGCTGGATTAAGACTCATCGATCCGGTCCTACTGGTATAGGAAAAACTTTAGAGGATTTATTGGGCATTCCTGAAAACAATTTTGATGAGCCTGACTTTGGCGACTATGAGTTAAAATCTTGCAGAATAAACTCGCAGAGTATGCTTACAATGTTTACGAGAACGCCTCAACCTGCCCGCTCAAATACATATCTGCGTAACAAATACGGCTATTCAAGTTCAGCATATGATAATGATGAAAAAGTATTGCATTCAACATTAACCGCAGCAAGATTTGTTCCTATTGCAAACACAGGTCATAGCTTAAAAATCATTTGCGATGAAAACAAAATCTCTATTGCATCTGAAACTGAGGTGGAAAATTTATTTTGGGACAAAGCTTCACTAAGAAAGGCTTTTGAAAAGAAATATAAAAATAAATTTGTTTACGCAAAAGCTGAAAGTCGTGGTTCAGGAGCAAACGAGGAATTCTATTTTGTTGACGCTTATGAGGTAAGTGGGTTTGATTACGATGCTTTCATTAATTTGTTAGAACAAGGAAAAATTTTTATTGATTTACGAATTGGTCAATATCCTGATGGTCGAACGCACGATCACGGTACCGGTTTCCGTATTCGTGAAACAGATCAGTATTTATTATTCAAAAACATTAATAAAATTGTATAGGAAGTATAGTTATGGCAGAAAAAACAAATATAAAAAAGTGCAAACAACTTGTGTCGAATTTAAAGAAAAAAGTATACTTTAAATCCGCTTTAGCAGCATATAACAAAAAATATAGTCAAATAGTCCAAAAACTAGTTGCTGATGGTGAGCAACAAGAATCTGCTAATAAAAAGGCTTATAGATTAGTACTCTCACAATTGCACGACATAATGAGAGAAGCTCAACCACTAATTGAAGATGTCATAAACATCAGAATAGAAAATGGGGAAATTTCAGATGCTTCTCAAGCAAGAAAATCTGTCGCAGGTAACTTGTTCCAACAATTTGTTGCATATACACTGGCACAAAATATTCTAGTTCAAAACATAAATAAAGATGTTATTGTTTCGCTTTCTTCAAATGTGTTAGATGAATATGCAGTTATTGATGTAGGCGAAGATAAGCAAAAACCTGACTCTGATGTGCTGATTTACTCGGAATCAAATAATACCCCAATTATTAATTTTTCTTGCAAAACATCGTGTCGTGAAAGGGCGGGACAGACATATAAATGGAAATTATTAAGTGATTTAGCTTGTTGTAATTGCGAGCATAAACACAATAATGAAAACTGTCCAGTTACAAAATATAGCCTACATTATGAACCTAAGCGAAAAATATTTATGTATTTTATTACAGCTGATTTTTATAATGAATTGAGCAATCCTCAAATAGTAGCAATGTTCAACTTTTTTGATAATTCTTATGTCGCAAAGCCTCATTCGTCTTCAGAAAAAATAAAGACACTTGAGTACATTATTGATGATATAAATACCATTTATTAATTTAACTGCTCTAGACATTAGAAGTCTAGAGCAGTTAAATTTATTATTTCCTTAAAACAACAATGTGTTCATTGGTAATTGTAGAAGATTTTTTACCACTTTCATTTGTAGGAGAGTTTTGTGTAGGCATAACCTTATTTATGATATTCCTGTCAATTGTATAGATGTGTTGAAGTCCATAATGCTCTGCAATCTCTGCAATAATCACATCGGTCAATAATGTTTCACCTTTTACCGTTCGGTTTCCTACAACCCAAAATTGGTATCCATCTTTTTTTGTTTTTGCAGCAATCTTAGAAATCGAATTAGATAAATCTAAGTAAAAACTATAAACATCTCCTGCTCGTTCTAAATCAATATCCTTAATTTTTTCAAGAGAGTTTTTAAGAGTTTTGCTAGGAACTGTATATTCAAATCCGTTTCTAAATTTACTACCACCCATCAGAGATTTATCAATGCCCATAATTTCTTTGTCTGTAAGCTCAAATAAATCTAACCATTGAAGCGAAAGTCTGCTATATTCTCCATATGCCACAGTTGTTCTGCTGTCGCCATATGGTGGTGATGTAACAACTAAGTCAATTGAATTATCCGGTACATCCTCAAGAGAAGTAGCATTATTTTTATGTATTAAAACTTCTGATTTACAATCTCTTTCAAAACAAGTTTCAACAAAATCATTCATTTTAACAACATTTCTATTAAGAATAGTAGAAAACTCAGAAATGACATCTGGTTTAAAAGTTTCTACTTTCTTTGAGGGCATTCTAAACATTTTGAATTCGCCATTTCGTCTATTTGAAACGAATCTAATAGTCTCACTGAATGCGATAAAAACAAAATTACGAATATCTTTATTTTCAATCTTGTTTATTTCAGACTTAATCAATGCCATAAGAAGAATTGTTCTTGGCTTAAACCAATATCCGATATTTTTAAAATTTGGAATATCTAAATTCAAATAATTATCTTTTTTATATTGCTCCAAATAATAAGGTGCGTTAGAACCCCAGCCATCTTTACTTGTTAAATCGAGAGAATACTTATTTTTCATCACCTCATCAACACTATCTATTTGTAGACAGAATTGACTATAAACATCTTCAATTCTTGATAATAGGTTTTGCACTTCTTGCTGAAGCAGTGTGATATCCAGTTTTGTTGTCTTAACCTTGCTGAGAAACAGCGCCAAAGGATTTATGTCATTACCATAAACTGTATTTATTCCTGCTAACATTGCCTCAACAAGTACTGTACCAGAACCTGTAAATGGATCAAAAATAGTATCAACATTTCTCTGTTCTCTTACTAATCTTATTATATTTCTGCTAATAGGACAAACCATCATAGCCGGATAGTTATGTATTCCGTGAGTATATTCTCTCACATCACTATCTTTGAAATCCCAGTAGTCAATAGGCAACGCTTGCAAAGAAGCGATTAGTTTCTTATCTATTCGTGTTAGCATTGAATTCTTACCCTTATCACTTATTTTTTTGCTGTTTTGGACATCTTGCCCCGTTATTTCTCCATCGTGAGTTTTAATTTCAACGGTACATATTGTGTCATTGTGCCAACCTCCGTGAGGAACTAACATAATTCTTTCTATTTCGAATCCATATTTATAACCAATACCACCGCTATTCCAGCCAAAAGTTATTACCTTACCCCCGATTTTAACGATTCTTGAAATCTCTCTTTTGTGATTTCCCCAAAAAGATGCTTTTGTAGTGTCCCAAGTAACATTATATCCAACATTGTTATAGCACTCACTAACTTGCCTCGGTGAGTATGGTGGATCATATAAAACCCCATCAACTGAATTAGTATCAAATATTTTCATAAATTCGAGAGCATCCAAATGATAATCTGTATCGAATTCCAAACTCAAATCATTAGTGATTGTCGCAAATTTGTTTTTGTTAGCAAACGGATCAATCCACAAGCCATCCGTCAGTTCTTCTTTTATCAATTGGTTAATAGGCTTAATATCAAATGTATTTTTATTAGGCATCGCCCAAACTCGTTCAATATAAATATTTTCGTTTATTCGTTTAGTCTTTTTTATTATCTTTTTTCTAGCATCCTCAGGTTTTTGAGCATTTTCCGGTATCGTCCATACATTACCAACTCTTTGTGCCCCATCTATTCTACCTTCGTTGCATAAAACTTGAACTCGTCTCGGAGTCATTTCCCATTTTTCGGCTGTTTGCGCTACACTTAAAAAATTCATAACCTTCCTCCAAAACCTTGCTAGTTATATTATATACTGAAATGCGAACAATTACAAGGGTAATATTGCAACGGGGCAGAGATTTCTCTCCACCCCCCGTTGCAATTATATTGTGAAAATAAGTTCTGTATTTACAATCTCCATCACTCTGCTGCGGATATTATTCATCTTTTGCACCCACAACATTTGATTTTCAGCTTTGAGTTTTTCCGTTACATTTTCTTTTTCAGCCAGTTGTTTTACCAGCCGGGAAAACATTTCTTCTGCCTGTTCGTCAATATCAGCGAGGTAACTGTTCAGCTTGCAGGAAGTCAGCAGATTAGCATAAAAAGCTTTTTTATGTTCCTTGATGTGCCGCAAGTGTCTGTGTCCCCAAACACCTATTGCCTTATGTTCTTCTTCGGACAGTGAGAGGCAAGGGAGATAATAATCTCCCTGCAGCTCGTACCACAAACCGTTCTGTTCGTCATAAATTCTCTTTTCCATTGTGTGTTCCTACCTTTCAAAATCTTTATTTTTTGAGCGTTTATCACGCTGTTTAGACTGTTTTTCAGACTTTGCTCTTTCAACTAAGTCATCGAT
>CALXEM010000033.1 GCA_944387335.1 uncultured Clostridia bacterium
GAGAACAATATGAGAGAATATCTCAATTTACCTAATGTAGGCGCAGTAGGCGGAAGCTTTATGGCACCGAATAATCTTGTAAAAGAGAAAAAGTGGGACGAGATATCATCACTCTGTCAAAAGACTGTATATAAAATGCTCGGCTTTAAATTGGCGCATGTAGGTATAAATACAGAGTCGGAGAAAGACGCTCTTTTCATAGCAAACATGTTTTCGAATATGTTCGGTCAAAGTATAAACGAGACAGACGGCGCTTATTTTGCAGGTGATATGGTAGAGGTTGTAAAGGGCAGCTTTTTAGGAACAAAAGGTCATATTGCAATTTCAACATGTGATATTGTCCGCGCTAAAGCTTACCTTGAGTCTATCGGAGTTAATTTCAATGAAAAAACTGCGTCATATGACGAAAAAGGAAAGCTTGTATCAATATACCTTGAGGATGAAATAGGTGGTTTTGCCGTACATCTCCGCCGTGAATAATACTTATTATGAGCACTCATTTTATTGAGTGCTCTTTTTTAAAAAAATTAAAATTTTTTTGGGAAAAGCGAAAACTTTTTACCCTATTTGAGCATCTATATAATGTAACAAAAAATAAAATGCAGGAAGGGTAAGGGAATATGAATTACAAAAAGATAAAAATTAAAATTCAAAAAGTAATTGCAGTTATTATGGCAGCAGCTATTTCGTTTAGCTTATTTGCCTGCTCATCGCCAAAAAATACAGAATCTAAAACTGAGGATACATCCAGCACTGTTTCGCAGTCAAGCTCATCCGAAGAGATGTCAAGCAGTTCTCAGGAACAGTCAGAAACTAAAACAGAGGAAAAAGAAGACACAGCAAAAGAAACAGACTCCTCAAGCTCCAGCGAAAGTCAAGAGGAAACACCGTCCAGCAGCGAAACTGAACCGGAATCAAAACCCGAAGCAGAAAAACCTAAATCTACTGTTTCAGATGACTACTTTAACGATGCAGTATTTATAGGGGACTCAAGGACAGAGGGCCTTATAACATACGGTGAACTTTTCAACGCACATTCTTTGGCATATAAGGGATTAAATACAGCCAATGCACTTACGGATGACCTTTTTAATATAAACGGCACTATGATGTCAGCAGTCGAAGCTTTAAATTATATGTCTTTTTCTAAGGTTTATATAATGCTGGGAATAAATGAACTTGGCTGGGCATATAGCAGTATATTTACAGATAAATACGGACAAATAATTGATGAAATTAAAAAAGTAAACCCAAATGCTAAAATATATATACAGTCCATACTCCCTGTATCCAGCGAGGTATCAAATACACACGACTACATCACAAATAAAAAGATAAATGAATATAACGAGCTTTTAATTCAGTTGGCAAATGAAAAAGGAGTACAGTATCTAAATGTAGCTTCGATATTTAAAGATAAAAACGGATGTCTGCCTGAAGAAGCCGCATGGGATGGCATACATCTTAAAAAGCCATACTGTGAAAAATGGGTTGAATATTTAAAAGAGCATGCAGCATAAGAAAATTATAAAAATTTTAAAAGGATGTGTTGATAGTTATGAGAAATAAAATTTTATCTGTAATTTTAGCAGGAATAATGGTGTTTATGTGCTCCGCGTGTTCATCAAACACTGAAAAAAATATAGATACTGCTGCAATGGCAGCTGAACTAAGCCAAAAGCTTAGCTTTGACGATGAACTCCAGAAAGTTGATTCCGAGGGTGTAAAAGTGCTGTACGGTATAGATTACGCTGAAGAAGCGCAGCTTTATATGGGAAGCGGAGCAACAGCTGAGGAGATAGCTGTATTTAAGCTTAAAACAGATGAGGACGCTTCCAAAGCTGAACAGGCGGCAAAGGATCGTATAGAATCTCAAAAAAAGGCATTTGAAAACTATGCGCCGCAGGAAATGAGCAGACTGGATAAAGCGATAGTAGTTAAAAACGGTCACTATGTTGTGTTGTGTGTTTCCTCTGACAGCAACGCTCAAAATGTAATTGACAGTTATTTTTAAATTGATAAATAATATATAATGTTATAGAATAGCTGTATAATATTTTTAAATACGAAACCGGAGATTTATACAGTGTCTGACTATAAAAACGACCGCCAAATTATTGGCTTTATACGTGAAAATCAAGAAAAATTATATCGTGTTGCATACAGCTATGTTAAAAACGAAGAAACTGCTCTAGACATTGTACAGGATACAATAGTAAAGGTGCTTCAAAACAGACACACGCTCAGAAATAAGGAATTTATAAAGACATGGGGTTATAAAATTCTTATAAATGAGTGTCTTATGTATCTGCGTAAAAACAAAAACATGATATATTTTGATAATTTAGAAAATTACACACAGCAGCTTACAAGTGAAGCGCCCGATTCGGATAAAATAGACCTTTACAATGCAGTAGATAAACTTCCGCCCAAATTAAAAACCGTCATAATTCTGCGTTTTTTTGAACAGCTTAAATTAGATGAAATCGCATCGGTTACATCAACAAATCAAAACACTGTCAAAACAAGGCTCTACAAGGCATTAAAGATGCTTAAACTCGACCTTGATATACCGGAAGACGATATAAATTTATAGGAGGGAAGATTTTGAAGAAAATTACAAATGACAAATATAAAAATATTCCCATACCAAGTGAATTGAATGAATGTGTTGAAAATGCACTGGATTACGGACTTAAAACGCATAATAAACGTTTTGCTGCCACAAAAAAGATTTTGCTCAGTGCCGCTGCATTTTTTATAATATCGGTTACACTAATCAATACAAACAGCACAATAGCCTCAGCGTTATATCAAATCCCTGTTATAGGTAACATAGCACATATATTTACTATTCAGGAAATCCATAAAGAGGACGACATTCAATACATCGATGTAAAAATTCCTAAGATAGAAAACACAGGTAAAAGCGATTTGGAACAGCGAGTAAATCTTGAGATAAGCAGTCTTATAGATAAGGAAATCCAAAATGCTCAGACACGCGCTAAGGAATATTATGACGCATTTATCGCAACAGGAGGTACACCTGAGGAATATCATCCAATAGCAGTTCAAATTGATTACGAAATCAAGCTTATAGATGAAAAATACGTATCTTTTGTAATATGGAAAAATGAAACTCTTGCCAGCGCCTATACAACATTTTATTTTTATAATATAGATGTAGAGAGCGGCAGAGTGATGACATTAAAAGATTTCCTCGGACCTCAGTATAAAGAAATAGTATCTCAAAAAATAAATGAGCAGATAGCCGATTGGGATGAGGATAAGAAAATGTATCTTTTCCCGGATGTCGATATTTCTTCACTCATAAACGAAAACACAAAATTCTATATAGATACCGATTTTAAACCGGTCGTAGTTTTTGAAAAATATGAAATTACAGCAGGTGCAGCAGGTATACAGGAATTTAAAATTTCAGATTAAAAAAAGCACGCAGATTTTATTCTGCGTGCTTTTAACTTTTATTTGAGTTAAATTATGCTTTCCATAAACCGTGGAGATTGCAGTAAGCATATGTTGCAGTGACTTTTTCCTCGCTGTGGAGCTTGAAAAATGCTTTCGGAGCATCATTTGGAGAAAGTCTACGGATATATGTTCCGCATGATGTTTCAAGGACAATCCACTCAATGTAGTGCTCAGCAGTCATTGGATGAGCTACACTTCCAACCTCAACAACAGCTTCGCCGTCTTTTACAATAGTTACAGGAACATGTTTTTCGGCAGCGGCATCAGTAACGCCTGCTTTTAATTCCTGCATTTTTTCACCGCAGCACATTACCGGCACACCTTTATCGTTCATGAATGTTATGATATTTCCGCAATGGGAGCAAATGTAAAATTTCATTCTTCACACAACCTTTCTATTAGTTAGGATAAACCCTTTGCCTTTAGATTATTCCAATTTCTCTAAATTTTCAAGTAGTTTTTGTGTTTCATCATAGTTTTTTAAAGATATTATAATATTTTCATCTTTAAGCTTCACAACAATATACGGAGGAGTATCGGAATAGACGTACATAAGACAGTTTCCAATCTTTGAGTAGTAAAAATGTCCAAGCTTATAGTTTCCCGCAGCCGCTCCGTTTGTCTTAATGCCGTCTCCGAGGTCATCTATGGTATAGATATTTTCAATATCATCTGTTTTGAATGATGTACTGTACATCGGAGCATTTATGTATACAGTGTCATTCATAATATTTACATCAAGTGTACCGAAATCAAGTTTTAAAAACATGATAATCAGTACACCTATTATTACAGCAACAGACGACAGGATAGTGTATGTTATTATCTTGCCCTTTTTATTCGCCATATTGAATGTAAAGCCTAT
>CALXEM010000034.1 GCA_944387335.1 uncultured Clostridia bacterium
AAGCACAGCACAGCCCTTTTCCTTTGTGTGTGAACAGCCTGTAAATTTGCAGTTACCTATATACGGCGCAAATTCCCTGAAACACTTTTCAAGCTCGTCTTTTAAGATTATATCAAACTGTGCTATCTCAACCGAGGAAAATCCGGGAGTATCCGCAACCAAAGCCTTATTCTCAAGCTCAAACAGCTCAACATGTCTTGTTGTGTGTCGTCCTCGTCCGAGCTTTTTGCTCGTCTGAGCAGTAGGCAGTGAAAGCCCCGGCATTATCCTGTTTAAAAGCGTGGATTTACCCACACCGGAGTTTCCCGAAAAGGCGCAGATTTTCCCCGACATTGTCTCTTTAAGCCTGTTAACCTCATCGTCATTGTCAGGCGATATTATAAACACCTTAAATCCCGCGTCTATGTAAATCTTTGCGAAATTCTCCGCACCATTGCCATCCAAATCCGTCTTTGTAACGGCAATCACAGGCTCTATCCCCTTGTATTCGGCTACTGCTATCAGCCTGTCCAGTATCTTTGTACTCGGGTACGGGTCGCATATGGAGCACACCATTACAAGCATATCAAGATTAGATACAGGCGGTCTTATAAGCGAGTTTTTCCTCTCATGTATCTCAGTTATCTGAGGCATCTGCCCCTCTGTTATCTCAAGCGATACTCTGTCGCCAACATACGGCGTAATTCTCTTTTTTCGCATAACGCCTCTCGGCTTGCATTCAATTACACCTTCGTCAGTCTGTACATAGTAAAATCCGCCTATTCCCTTTAGAATAATTCCCTCTTTGAGTTTGACAACACAGTTTTCCGTAAAATCCACCTCTTTTTTATCCGTCTATTTAATATATGCGTCTATGTATACAGGACAGTGGTCAGATACATCGAGCGCTTTCTGTTCCGATACAACATAAAATCCGTCTACTGTAACTTTATCATAACCGTAAACTATTATGTGGTCAATGGCGTCCAAATGGCTTCCCAAAGGCGCCTGTCCGTCTCTGTAAAAGCCCTTTTCGTCAAGTATAGGGTATTCATGCAGAGTATTCATTCTGTCACAGTGAGATACAGCACACAGCCTTGCGTCAATACCTGCGTTTTTTATCATCTCATTGTACGGGTTAGAGCCTATCGCACAGTTTAAATCACCCATTGAGAATACAGGTGCATTATACTTTGTCTTTATGTAATCAACAAAAGCCTGTTGCTGTCTTGCGTCGCCTATGCGCGCCATATCGTTCTCGGCGCCGTCCTCTTCCCACCAAAAATGGTTTGAGCACACACCTATTACATCTCCTGATGATTTAATCTTCAAAACAGCCCACGACACACTTTTTGTAGCGCTGTTGTTAAGTCCCGAAAAAAGGTGCCACCCCTGCTCCAAAACATCGAATACACCATTTTTAATCAGTATAGGCGTATTGTTTGTAAGTCCGTCTGTATCGGGTTTAAGCCATTCAAAATTAACACTCGTATATTTTTCTATATCCGATTTGTACATTCCGGGTGTCATTTCCTGAAGCGAAAGAACATCAGGGCTGTATTTTTCAAAAAGCTCAGCTAAAGCTTTGTCACGTCCGTAAACATTTCCGTCAGGAGAACCGCACGGACCGCACCAAATATTGTGTGACATAATTCTTATTTTCTTCTGCATAACTTTTCCTGCCTTAACAAGATGTAATTTTAATAAAAACTAAAACCGAAGCAACAAAACTCCCGAAAGCCCAAACATATGTAACGCTTCGCAAATCCCGTACTTCGGTTTTATATATGTTATTCTGTTATTTCAGTGTGAGTGGCGTTATCAAAGTTGAGCAAATATTTCTTGTATACAGAACCGTTTACAATTATCTCAATGTTGGATGTACCGGAACCGTCAAAGATAACTCTCCAGCTTCCGCCTGAGATTTCGTCTTCTTCAACTATTTTACCGTCCTGTTTTGCCTGAACGGATATACTTCCGCTTGGAACAGGGAAAGTAACAGCAACTCTCTTAATTGTTGTATTGCCCTCACTTACCTTTATGTTTACACGTCCGCCCTCATTTATATACTCACCGGCAGCAGGAGACTGTTCAACTATCTGACCGTTTGCCTTGTCAGGCGCTTCTACACCTTCGCTCGAGCCCAAGCTAAGTCCTTTTTCAGCAAGTTTTTCCCTTGCCTCAGTCATGGAAAGCCCTGTTATATCCGGCACCTCGGTCTGTTTAACATTGGAACCTACACTCACATAAACAGTAACCTCTGTACCGTTTACAAAAGTTTCGCCTGCAGGTGGGTCAGTTTTTACAACATTTCCTGCAGCAATTTTCGGGTGATATACCTGCTGCTCTGTATATGTCAGACCAAGTCCCTCCAGCTTTAAGCCTACTTCAGACGACGGCTGGTCAGTGTAGTCCTCCATAATCATTGTCTCAGCTGCACCGCATACCTTTACAGTAATTATAGAGCCTTTTTTAACTATTCTGCCCTCTTTAGGCTGCTGGCTGTAAATAACGCCCTGCTCATATCCCTCCTGATAAGCGGTCTCCTCTATCTGAATATCAAAGCTGTCGGTATATGTCGGGTCGTTTATTATGTTGTCATAGGTAAGTCCTACAAGCTCAGGAATACGCACATCATCAGGTGAACGGAACGGATTGTTTATACGTATCATACCCATGATAAAGAGCGCCGCGGCTAGCACAAAGGCAACAGTAATACCTGTCAGTATCGGAATTACAGGCAAAGGCTTGTATGTGTCGTTTACAGAACGGTACTTTTTGCTTTTTACCTTTTTCTTCTCTTCTCCGTTAGGTTGATTTTGCATATTCTCTCCTTGTGCTTCTTGAGCTTTCTCCTCTTCGGCGTTTGGATCCTCTAAAAAGCGCTTTAAATCATCGAGCATTTCCTTAGCTGACGCATATCTGTCGTCAACCTTTTTTTGCATAGCCTTCATGGTGATGGCTTCAAGTCTCGGCGGTATATTAGGATTTAAGCTGCGCGGGCTTTCAGGCTCGCTCTGTATGTGCTTTAGTGCAACAGATGCGGGTGTATCGGCTTCAAACGGCACCTTACCTGTCAGCATCTCATACAGCATAACACCAACAGAATATATATCTGTTCTGGCGTCAGTATCCTCACCGCGCGCCTGCTCAGGACTTATATAGTGGACTGAACCAATAGCCTGGTCGGACATGTTTGTAGTCTCGCTGCGTGAAAATCTCGCAATACCGAAGTCCATTATCTTAACGGTACCGTCAGCCATAAGCATAATGTTGTGCGGTTTAATGTCTCTGTGAACAATGCCCTTTGAGTGAGCATGCTCCAAGCCGCTTAAAACCTGAGCAGTAAAATATGCGGCCTTTTTCCACTCAACCTTACCGTTGTGTGTAATGTAGCGGTTGAGCGGCACGCCGTAAATATATTCCATGACAATGTACTGTACATTGTCAGTAAACGCAACGTCATAAATTTTAACTATATTGTTATGTGAAAGCGCAGCAGTAGCTCTGGATTCATTTCTAAAGCGTCTTAAAAACTCCTGATTGTGGGAAAATTCCTCACGCAGGATTTTAACTGCAACAGTACGCCTTCCCACAGTATCCTCAGCCTTATAGACGTTGGACATTCCGCCCTCACCTATAAGCTCATTTATTCTATACCTGTTATCCAGCATAGTTCCTATATATTTATCCATTAACCAAATCCTCCTGATATTTCAATAGGCAGCTTATTTAAAACTGCGAAAGAACAACCGCTGTAATATTGTCCTCGCCGCCGCGTTCATTCGATTTGTCTATAAGCACCTGTGTCAATTCAGATAAAGGTGTGTTATGTGTAATATCTTCAATTTCATTATCGGAAATTTTATTTGTAAGTCCGTCGCTGCACAATAAAATAACATCCGTATCTTCACATTCAAACTCAATGTAATCGCAGTAAATTTCAGGCTCTACGCCAAGCGCTCTTGTAATATAGCGCTTTTTCGGATGATTTTGAGCTTCCTCTTCGGTAATTATTCCGTCGTCCACCATTTGCTGTACAACACTGTGGTCCTTGGTTATTCTCTGTATGCTGTCACCTATTTTGTAAAGCCTGCTGTCACCTGCATACATCACATACGCAGTTTTATCCTTTACAACACAACATACAACAGTAGTACCCATACCCTTTAATGCTTCATCCTGGCAAGACATGGAGTATACGCTGCTGTTAGCGGCGGAAATAGCAGATGTAAGTATAAGCTTTATGGAATTTGCATTTGTCTGAGAATTTATGCTTCTGTCAAGCTGTTTTTTTATAATTTCGACAGCTGTCTGGCTTGCAACATTTCCTCCGTTTTCGCCGCCCATACCGTCGCACACAACTGCCCAGCCTGTATTGCCGTCACATTCCGAAAAGCTGTAAAAATCCTGATTTACGTCTCTTACAATTCCCGTATCGCTTTTACCGAATATAAGCATTTATACAGCGCTCCCTTCCTTCTTAAAAAATAAATTATTGATGCTTCATGCTGTCGCGTCTCAACTGTCCGCACGCTGCATTTATATCACTTCCGAGCTCACGCCTTACTGTGGCGTTCACACCGTTTTTCTCCAAAACCTCTATAAAGCGTTTTATACGCTGTTTTGAAGAGCGCACAAAACCTCTCTCCTTAACCGCGTTGACAGGTATAAGGTTTACATGACTTATCATTCCCGAAAGTCTCTGTGCCAATTCCAAAGCGCATTCATCGCTGTCGTTTACACCCGAAATCAGCGCATATTCAAATGAAATTCTTCTGCCTGTCTTTTCAAAATAATCCCTGCACGCTCTCAGCAGCTGTTCAATATTCCACTTGCTGTTTATCGGCATGGTCTGACTGCGTATCTCATCGTTCGGAGCATGCAGAGAAATAGACAGTGTCAGCCCGAGCTTGTACTCAGCTAACTTATTTATCTTATCAACCAATCCGCAGGTGGAGAGTGAAACATGTCTTAAACTCAGGTTCATGCCCTCGGCGCTCGAGAGTATCGACAGGAATTTGAGCACATTGTCAAAGTTGTCCAAGGGCTCGCCTATTCCCATTAACACAATACTCGAAACCTTCTCACCAGTCTCACGCTGAGCCGTGTATATCTCATCGAGCATTTCACTCGGATCAAGATTTCTCTTTAATCCCAAAAGCGTCGACGCACAGAACTTACATCCCATGCGGCATCCAACCTGAGTGGATATGCACAGACTGTTGCCGTGCTTGTAGCGCATAAAAACGCTCTCAACAAATTCGCCGTCACGCAGCCGGTACAAAAATTTAATTGTACCGTCTATTGCCGATACCAGCTTTCTCTCAACTGCAAGCGAATTTATGTAATACTCATTGTCCAAAAGCTCTCTGTGCTTTGCCGACAGATTTGTCATCTCATCAAAGGTTAAAACCTGTTTTTCATGCAGCCATGAATAAACCTGCTTTGCGCGGAACGATTGAAGTCCCAAAGCGGTGAACTCCTCTTTAAGCTCATCCAGACTGCGGGATTTTATATCTCTTTTATCCAAATACTCACCTGTTTTCATATATTTTAAACGTATAACGTATATCAGTCAAATTTTTTACGCATAGCGCATATAAAAAACCCGTCAGGGCCGTCGGGATCAGGTATCAAAGTGACCTCTTTTTCCCCCTGTCCATAATCATACAATATTTTCGGGAGTTTTTCTATTTCAAAATTATTATTTTTTTCTAAGAATGAGTATACAATATCCTCATTTTCCTCTTTATTCAGCGTACAGGTTGAATAAATAAGCCTGCCGCCCGGCTTTACATATCTGCTTGAAGTGTCCAGAATTTTCTTCTGAACATCCGATAAATCCCTGTAAAAGCCCTTTTCCTTATATTTTATCTCAGGCTTTCTTCTTATAACGCCAAAGCCTGAACATGGCACATCGCATAAAACTATATCATATAACTGCCTGTCCTTGTCATATACACTCGCGTCGGCACATTTTGCCTGAATACACGATATGTTAAGCTTTTGTGCCGTTGCCTCAATAAGCTTTACCCTGTGCTCATGTATGTCACAGCTCGTAATACTGCCCTTGTCGGACATGTACATAGCCGTTGTAAAACTCTTTGAACCGGGAGCCGCGCATACGTCAAGCATACTCATGCCCTCTTTGGCCCCAACCGCCAAAGCACACAGCTGTGACGCCATATCCTGAACATAAAAATATCCTTTATTGAATTCCTCAATATTTTTCAAAGCGCCGAAATGCTCTATTTTTATGCAGTTGTCGAGTTTCGTCAAAGTGCATTTAACGCCCTTAATCTCAAGCAATTTTATAAGCTCTTCACTGCTTGTCTTTAAAGTGTTCACCCTGATATATACAGGCGGCGTGCTCAAAGAATTTTTAAGTATTCTCTCAGCCGTCTCATTGCCGTAGTCGCCGCACAGCTTTTTTACAAGCCATTTCGGAGCGGAATATACAGCCGAAAGATATGAATAAAACTTCTTTTCCCTGTCGGGATATTCTATCTTGTCACAGTTTTCCGCAAGACGTCTGAGCACAGCGTTTATATATCCCTTAGCCGAAAAGCATTTTAGCTCATTGGCCAATATAACGCTCTCGCTTACAGCCGCTCTTTGCGGAACAGAGTCCATAAACATTATCTGATAAGCGCCGAGCCTTAATATGGTGTGTACCGTATCGTCAAGCTCGGACAATTCCCTTGAGGAAAATTTGGACAGACAGTAGTCAAGCGTAAGCTTGCGCTCCAAAACTCCGTAAACCAAAGCGGAGGCAAAAGCGCTGTCAGAGCCGCTTAATTTTTCTTCTCTGACCGATTTGTCAAAGGCTATATTGGAATACGCTTTTTGTTTTTCAACCTCGCATAAAACCTCGGCGGCGAGCCTGCGCGGAGATTTGGACATAATACTGTTCTGCCCCTTTCTTTGCTTTAATTTATCTGTCGTCGTTTCTTCTGCCGAAGATAAGGATAAGCCTTAACAAGTTTGCCACTGCAACTATAAGAGCCGCAACATAAGTCAGCGCGGCGGCTGTCAGCACATTTTTAGCGCCGGAGAGCTCCTCATCGTCGAGCATATTTGTAGAATCAAGAATTTTTAAAGCCCTTGAGCTTGCATTGAACTCAACAGGCAGAGTGATGAGCTGAAATACAGCTATAAGAGAAAATAAGATAAGTCCTATCGTTACAAGCGGCTCAAACGAAAATATAACACCCGCAATAATAAGCGGCATTGAAAGCTGTGAGCCTATATTCGTAATGCCGACAATGGCAGTCCTTATCTTTATCGGGAAATATCCCACCGCGTGCTGAACAGCATGACCAGCCTCGTGCGCCGCAACACCGACAGCCGCAACGGAGTTTACACCATATACGCTGTCTGACAGCCTTATAACGTTTGCCGACGGGTCATAGTGGTCGGTTAAGTTTCCGGCTATGCGCTCAATTCTGATATAGTTAAGTCCGTTTGCGTCGAGAATAGCCCTTGCCGCATCAGCGCCTGTAAACGAACGCCTGTTGTAAACCTTATTGTATTTCGCAAACGTGCTCTTAACCTTCATCTGTGCAAACAACGCCAAAAGCATTGCAGGCACTACAAGTATAAGGTAATAATAGTGACTTTCAAGATAATATCCCCACATAATAATTTTCCTCCGATTAGTTTTAATTTATTATGTCTGAAAACGTTATCCTCAATACACACTTAGCCTAAAATAAGTCCTTTACACAGCTTTTTACCTCTTAAAAAGTCCTGTGCATTCATTCTCTTAGCGCCCTCTAACTGAACCTCTATAAATTCGAGTGCGCCGTCGCCGCATGCCACAATAAATTTCTTCTCGTCCAAAAGCTCACCGGCCTTGCCGTGCATACCGTCAACCGCCTTAGCCTTGTGTACTTTTAAAAGCTTGCCGTCAATATACGTATAAGCTCCCGGCCACGGTGACATACCTCTTACAAGGTTGTGGAGCCGCTGTCTGTCCCATGAAAAATCAATTTTACCCATAGATTTTTCTAACATCGGTGCATAGCATGAAAGAGCGTCGTCCTGCTCTGTGCGCTGAACTTTGTTTTCTTCAAAGAGCTTCATTGTCTGACTTAAACACTCAGCGCCTATTACAGAGAGCCTGTCGTGCAGTTCACCGGAGGTCTCATCTTCGCCTATCTCAGTTGAGAGCTTTAATATCATATCACCTGTGTCAAGCCCCTCAGCCATAAACATCGAGGTCACACCGGTCTCCTTTTCGCCATTTATAACGCTCCACTGAATAGGTCCCGCTCCCCTGTACTTAGGCAAAAGCGAAGCGTGTATATTGATACAGCCTAGTTTAGGCGCATCAAGTATCCTCTTAGGCAAAATTTTACCGTAAGCCACAACAACTATGATGTCAGGCTGTAAGTTTTCGATTGTCTCGAAAACCTCATCATTTCCCTTTATCTTCTGCGGCTGATATACAGGTATGTCATGCTTTACCGCAACCTCTTTTACAGGCGTCATAACCATTTTATAGCCTCTGCCCTTCGGCTTGTCGGGCTGTGAGAATACAGCGCTTACATTGTGCCCGTCGGCTATAAGGCGCTCCAAGCATGGAACGGCAAACTCAGGCGTTCCCATAAATATAACGTTCATTGAGTCATATCCTCCAAAAAGTCAGAATTATTCCTCTGCAGGCTCCATCTCATCAGGCGCAATCATACGGATTGCAATATCCTTAAAGAGTTTTCCGGAAAGGTGGTCAATCTCATGGCAGAAAGCTCTTGCCAAAAGACCTGTTCCCTCAGCCTCAAAAACTTTTCCGTATCTGTCCTGTGCCTTAACGCGCACTTTCATCGGACGGCGCACAACACCGTATTCACCCGGACTTGAAAGACAGCCCTCACTACCCTCCTGCATACCGGCAGTTTTAACGATGGCAGGGTTTATAAGCTCCATCAAGCCCTCGCCCACATCTATAACAACTACACGTCTCAAAATACCAACCTGCGGAGCGGCAAGACCTACGCCGTTTGCGTCGTACATGGTCTCAGCCATATCGTCAAGCAGTGTCCAAAGTCTTTCATTAAAATCAACTACTGTACGGCAGTTTTTGCGCAGTACATCGTCGCCCTCTTTTACAATATTTCTTATAGCCACAATGAAACATCCTCTCTTATTTTATGTTGTTAACATAGATTTACTATTTTATATAAATTATATTACACCGTCAAAATACATATCAACAGCACAATTTACACTTTTGTATGAACTTTGTGTGTCGAAAATTTCAATGCTCTCGCTCATGAGTGAACGGAACTTGACGGTATTTCTGCACTTTATAAGCAGCTTGTAGCGGTATTTGTTGTTTATCTTCGCAACAGCGCCGCTCACAGGTCCCAGTACACGTATAGGCAGCTGTGAATATTTTTCCGCGGCATGCTTTGCAAAAACAGAGTAAAAGTCATAAGCCGCCTTCTTTGCAGCGTTTTCATTCTCGGAAGAAAACATAACCTGACAAATGTCGCAGAACGGCGGATACAGCATAATGCGCCTGTAATTTATCTCGTCGTTAAAAAATGCCTCATAGTCCTGCTTTGCCGCCAATTCAATAATCCTATTATCGGTCGAAAAGGTCTGAACATAAGCTCTTCCTCTTTTCTGACCTCTGCCGCTTCTGCCTATAACCTGAGTTATAAGGCTGAACATTCTCTCAGCACTTTTGAAGTTGTCGGAATAAACCGCCGCATCCGCGCCTAAAACCCCGACAAGCGTCACATTGTGAAAGTCCAGTCCCTTGGCTACCATCTGCGTACCTATAAGTATATCATATTTTTTATTGTTAAAGTCATTAAACGCCTTTTCGTATGCGTGCTTTGACATCGTGGTGTCTGCGTCCATTCTCAAAATCGACGCGTTTTCAAACATCGACGCCAATTCCTGTTCAAGCTTTTGTGTGCCTATTCCGTCATAGCGCACCATTTTGCTGCCGCACTCCTTGCACGTCGGCGAAACGCTCTCGGAATGTCCGCAGTAGTGGCACATCAGCCTGCCGTTTGCCCTGTGGTATGTCATGGCAATACTGCAGTTCGGACACTGCGCCACAGCTCCGCACTCAGCACAGCGTATAAGCGTGTTGTAACCTCTGCGGTTCAAAAGCAGGATTGTCTGCTCTGAGTTTTTTAAATTCTCCGCAATCTCCTGAGCCAAAATACCGCTTATCGGCGAGGTGTTGCCGTTCATCTGCTCCTCTTTCATGTCTATTATGCCAACTCCCGGCATCTTTGCGTCACCGTAACGCCTTTTCAGCTTAAACAGGCTGTATTTTCCCGTTACGGCGTTGTAATAGCTCTCCATTGACGGCGTGGCAGACGCCAAAACAAGCATTGCACTGTGGCGGGATGCTCTGAACTTTGCGACGTCTCTCGCATGATATCTCGGGCTTCTGTCTGACTTGTAGCTGTTCTCCTGCTCCTCATCCATTATTATAAGACCGATATTTGAAAACGGAGCAAACACCGCCGAACGAGTTCCCACGGCAATAGATACCTTTCCAGACTCTATTCTCCTGTACTGCTCATACCTGTCGCCTACCGAAAGTCCACTGTGTATTATGGCAACTCTGTCGCCGAAATGACACTCAAAGCGCTCTATCGTCTGCGGTGTAAGCGCTATCTCTGGCACCATCACTATTACCTGCCTTGAGTCAGCCACAACCCGCTCAATCAGCCGCATGAACACCTGCGTCTTTCCGCTTCCCGTAACTCCGAACAAAAGCGCCGTGTTTTTCTTTTTATCGTAGTTCTCGTACATTTTAAGCAGTCCGTCAAACGCCGCCTGCTGTTCACCGTTCAGCGTAAAGTCCTCACCGCTGTCATTGCCTTTAGGAATATCGGCAAGCTTTTTCTGAACCTCAAAGTATTCGAGAATACCCTTTTTCCTCAGATTATCTGTGACAGCTCTCGTGCAGGAGGTAAAATAGGTAATCTCCTTGACTGATGCCTCACCCACGTCCTTTAAAAAATCTATAACGCTTTTCTGCGAGCGCGTCAGCTTTTTTAATCCCACAAATCTCTCGTCGTCCAGATTTTCTGATATTCTCACCATTGTCACGGTGTCGTCCTTTTTTCTGCGCTTTGCCGCCTCGGACTTCTTTAAAGCACCCTTTTGGCAAAGTGAGCGCAAAACAGGTGAATTTAAAGTTATCCCGAACATCGAGCACAGCTTTTCCCCTGCAATTCCGCTCTTTTGAGCACGCACAGCGTTGTAAATGCGGCGTTCCTCGTCGTCAAGGCATTCATCGTCAAAGCTCGAATCAGCCGAGTAGATCAGCTTTATGTCAAAGTTAAGCGCTGTCGGTAAAATAGTCTTTACCGCCTCGTAGTATGTGCAGAATGTCGTATTTTTAAGGTACTTAACAAGCGTTATCTGCTCGTCAGTCAGTATCGGATTTTCGTCCAGTAAAGCCGAAATAGGCTTTAGCGTGCGCGTATTTTCATCGCTCTGCGATATTTCCAGCACTATTCCCTGACGCTTTCTGTTCGACGTACCAAACGGTATCATCACACGGCAGCCGCACTTTACCTTATCGCCAATCTCATTCGGCACTCTGTAAGTAAACAGCTTGTCAAAGCTAAAGGCGGCCTTGTCAACGGCAACGCCGACGGTAATATCAGCAGCCATCTTAAAACCGCCTCCTTTTTAAAGAATTTTACATCATATCTGCAAGTCTTTTCAGTATTATATCTGCAACGTCATACTTGTCCATACACTCTAGCTCCTCGGCTCCGTCGCGTGTTATGAGCGTGACTATGTTTGTATCAGATGCAAAGCCCGCACCCTTTTGACGTATGCTGTTCGCCGCAATCATGTCGGCGTTTTTCTTATCAAGCTTTTTACGCGAGTTTTCCAAAAGATTTTCCGTCTCCATTGAAAATCCACATATAACCTGTCCCTTTTTCTTGTGCTCGCCTAAATATTTTAAAATATCGTCCGTTCTCTCAAGGTCGATAAAGGCGTCGCCCTCGCTCTTTTTAATTTTCTGGTCAGCCACTGTTTTCGGGCGATAATCAGCAACGGCAGCCGCTTTCACAATTATATCACAATCCTTGCCGTGTTCCTTTACCGCTTCAAACATATCCCTTGCACTGACTATATCTATTTTTTCTACCCCGAACGGAGCTTCAAGGTTTGTCTGACCTGAAACAAGCACAACCTGTGCGCCCATTTCAGCGGCACGTCTTGCAATGGCGTAACCCATTTTACCCGTTGAGTGATTTGTAATGTATCTCACAGGGTCTATTGCCTCACGTGTAGCCCCTGCTGTTACAAGCACCTTTTTACCTTTAAGCGTGTTGTCAGAGTTTAAAAAGAACTTTACGCACTCTGTTATTTTATCAGGCTCAGGCAGTCTTCCCGCTCCCACATCACCGCAGGCAAGATAACCGCTTGCAGGCTCAAATATAAACATTCCGTCATTTTTCAGAATGTCAATGTTGCGCTGTGTCGCCGGATTATTGTACATTCCCGTGTTCATTGCAGGAAATACAAGCTTCTTGCATGAAGCCGCCAAAACAGTAGTCGAGAGCATGTCATCAGCTATGCCGTATGCCATTTTGGCAATCATGTTTGCAGTAGCCGGAGCAATCACAAACAAATCAGCCTTTTTAGCAAGTGAAACATGCTTTACGTCCCACTGAAAGTTTCGGTCAAATGTATCAACTATAACGCGGTTTGCGGTCAGAGTTTCAAACGTCATCGGAGATATAAACTCAGTCGCATTCTTTGTCATTATAACGTGTACGTCAACTCCTGCCTGAGTGAGCGCACTCGCAACATACGCCACCTTATACGCAGCAATACCACCGCATACACCCAGAACAACCGTTTTACCGGTTGTTTTAACAACTGTTTTAACTGTTGCTCTTTCAATCGTCTCTTTATTATTTTCAGTCACCGTTATACCCCCTTTTTATGCTTTATCGGGATAATCTTAATTTTAAAAAAATCCGGACCGCTTAAAACAGCCCGGACTTTTCATTGCAGCCTTAGAGCTCTGTCTTTTGGCCGATATCGTCTTTTTCAATAATTTTGTACTTGTGAGCAGCAAGCTCCTCAACAGCGGTCTTAACAGGTTTTTCAACAATAATTTCAGACATTTCGTTCTTTTCATCAACTATCTGTCTTGCACGCTTTGCAACGCCTACCACTAAAGAATAATAGCTCTGCTTATCATTAAGCATCTGTCCTATTGCAGGTCTAAGCATTTAAAATCACCTCATCAATAAAGTCTTTTTGTTTTTTTGCTGTGGTCTTTGCGGCTGCAATAACTGTTCTAAGCTGACACAGTGCCGAATCCACAGTATCATTTATCACTATATAGTCATAGTCATGGGCTTTTTTCATCTCATCGACAGCGGCGTCAAGGCGGCGTTTTACCGTCTGCTCGTCCTCTGTGTTTCTGTCAACAAGACGTCTTTTTAACTCCGTCATAGACGGAGGCATAACAAATACAGAGACAGCCTCAGGCATTTTCTCAAGCACCTTCTGCGCTCCCTGTACCTCTATCTCCAAAATTACGTCGCGTCCCTCATTCAGCGCCTTCTCAACAGGTGCTTTAGGCGTTCCGTAATAGTTGCCGCTGTATTTTGCGTACTCCAATACACCGTCCTGTTCAATGAGCTTTTCAAACTCGCTCACTGTTACAAAGTGGTAGTGAACACCATTTTGCTCACCGGGTCTAGGATTTCTCGTTGTGGCTGAAACAGAATAATATACACTGTCTGCCCTCTCAGTGAGATATTCCTTTAATACAGTGCCTTTTCCGACACCGGAAGGTCCTGATATAACAATAAGCAGTCCTTTTTTATTTGGCTGTGTGTTACTGCTCATCGTCGAGCTCCTCCTCGTCGTCATCATCGTCAATAAGTCTGTTCGCAACAGTCTCCGGCTGAACAGCCGACAAAATTACATGGTCGCTGTCTGTTATAAGAACAGCTCTTGTCCTTCTTCCGTATGTAGCATCTATAAGCGTACCTTTGTCGCGCGCTTCAAGAATAATTCTCTTAATAGGCGCAGATTCAGGGCTTACAATAGCGACAAGCCTGTTAGCGGATACCATATTGTGAAATCCGATATTTATAAGCTTCATATTCTTTTCCTTTCTGCGTAAATACGCAAATTACTCTATATTTTGTATCTGTTCTCTGATTTTTTCAATCTCGCTTTTCATATCCACAACAAGCTTAGTAATGCTCAAATCACTAGCTTTAGAGCCTATTGTGTTTGTCTCGCGGTTTATCTCCTGTACCAAGAAATCAAGCTTTCTTCCCACAGGCTCAGAGCTCTGTACTATCGAGCGGAACTGATTGATATGGCTTTTCAGACGTACTGTTTCCTCGTCAACGGCAATTTTCTCAGAAAATATAGCCGCTTCGGTGAGTATGCGCTGCTCGTCAATAGTCTTATCACAGAGAACTTCCTTTATCTTGTTATACAATTTCTCACGATATGCACTGACAGTCTGTTCAGACAAGCTTTCAACCTTTGTTACACTCTCCTCAATAAATACAAGTCTTGAAAGCACGTCCTCACGCATTTTTTCGCCTTCATCGGTACGCATTTTAACGAACTTCTCCAAAGCCTCATTCAAAACGCTCTCAACAGCGTTCCAAACTGCGTCCTCGTCCTCATGCTCCTTTTGAACAGTGAACAAGTCAGAAAATCTTGTCATAACAGATATGCTTAAATCGTCCTTGATATTAAGCCTGTCTGCCATCTCTCTCAAAGCCTTTGCATAACTCTCAGCCAAAGCATAGTTTATCTCTACATTTGTTCCCTGTGCTTCGGGATTTATTATCTGTACCGATACCTCTACCTTGCCTCGAGCAATTTTACCCTGTAAAAACTTTTTTATTTTCTCATCAAGATAACCGTAAATCCTCGGCGTCCTTGCCGAAAATTCAAAGAATCTGTGATTTACACTCTTTATCTCAACGGTAATATCTCTGCCGTCTATGACATTCTGTGCTCTGCCGTAACCGGTCATACTTTTAATCATTCGGCTTCACCCTTTCAGTTATTATATTTTACTATTTATAACAACCCATTGTCAACTGTGCCTACTCGGCAAAAACTCGCCACAAACCCGCTTTTAATGCGGATTTGTGGCGAATTTCAGCTTTTTTATATCAGCTTTGGCTCTGTGTAAATATTTCCGTACTCTGTGCGTTTTGACCGGCAACAGACTCTATAACTGAGTCAAGCTCAGCTGAACTTATACCCTCTTCCGGCAAGAGCAGCATAGTCTTTGTACGCTCTGCGGAAATCTTGTTAATTTCACCTAAAGCGGACGATACTCTCTGAGCAGTATCTGTATTAAAGTCGGATATATTTATATCGCCGTATTTAAACGAAGTATCTGCAAAATCGAGTACCACGTTCTGAGCAGCTATCTTAAACGGAGATACACCATACTGGTCGTTGTCCTCCATGTAACTGCCGTTTACATTTATCTCAAAGTAAACCTCAGCTTCAGGATTTTTAGCCTGAGCTTTCTGCTGAGCTGCTGCAATGAAGTTCTCAATAACAGCCTGTTTTGATTCCATATCACCGAAATCGCACAAGTCGAGCGAATATCCCTCAGGGAACTGTACTGTGTCGAGAATAACCTTCTCAGCTCCCATAGATACAGCATCGTCAATTATAGCAAAGATATATTCCTGTGCCTTTTCGGAGTTAGGATTGAGCCAATATTTTCCTCCGTTTGCCGGAGCATCGTCAGCCCAGAGATAGCTTGTATCAGGTTTATATCTGACAGCCGCATCCTTCATGGCGGAAGCCGCAGCGTTATCGCGGAATGTCTGTATCTTTACAATCGGAGTTATATCCTCATCACTCAGCGCCTTGCATACAGCCTGCAAATCAAATGCAGACGATGAAACTGTGTTGAGCGATGTTATAGTCTGATTTTCAGTTTTATACAGAACCTGACCGTCAACATCTTTTATCTCAACAACAGCGCTGTTATAGCCCTGCTCTTTAATCTGAGTGATATATTCGCTGAGTTTTGCAGTATCTGAAGCTATATCAAACGATATAAGCGCAGCCTTGGAATTTTCAGCCTGCTGTACATCTTCATCTTCAGATGAGGTATCCTGAGTATCGTCTTGGTTGTCACCATTTGTATCACCCTGAGTGTCTCCCTCAGAGGTGCTTTCATCAGGTGTAGATGATGAAGACGATATCTGCGGTGTCTCTATTTTTCCGGTTAAAAAATTATAAACCGGGTCGTATATACTCCAACCTACAAACAGAAGGATAAGCACAACGGCAATTATAACGATAAATCCCATAGGGCCCATATTGCTACTTCTGTTGCGGCGATAAATCTTGTTATATCTCTTTATCTTGTATCCCTTATTTTTAGCCATTTAGCGTATACTCCTCCTGTCATATTACATTGGAAGCTGGTGACCTATCAATCCGTACAGCGCAAGTGAAAGGAGTCCTATATACACAAGTGTAATCGGAAATCCGTCAAACGCCTTCGGAACGTCACAGAGCTGAAGTCTGCGCCTTACCTGACACACCAGCAGCACTGCCAGCAAATATCCTATACCGGAACCTATACCGAAACCGAGCATTCCCCAAAAACTGATTCCAGTCTGAGCACCTATAAGCACGGTACCAAAAACTGCACAGTTGAATGTTGCAACGGCAAGGTCCTTTTTTATAACTTCAAATATTTTAGGTATATACTTTTTGCATATAATCCATATTGATATGTAAATCACAGATATACACACTATAAAAAGTATAGGTCTTATAAGATATATATATTCCGATTCCCTTATAAAATGATGTATCCACCAACACAAAACAGAGGAAATCGTAGTTATAATCAAAACCAAAACAGAAAATCTTGTCCTGTCTTTACTGTTTAGCGGAAGTCTTATCATTCGGCTCATTCCGAGTCCGCGTGACAAAACAGCATTTTCTACAAATATTGCTGTAACCATAAGCGTGAAAAAATCAGCTAACATCTTAACCATTTAGAATGCACCGTTTCCTTTCCATACAGCCTCTTTTTTTCGATTGTGTTTTCTTTTCAGCCATCGGTACATTATCATAACTCGCCTTAAAATACGATTGATAATTATAACCGCCTGACGCGCAAATGCCGCTAGAAAAGCAACCGTGATACAGCCGCCGAAAGGCATTAAAAAGCCAAAGAATGTCACATTTGGATTGATTACAACTCCCCATATGGTTCCCGCACCTAAAATTTCTCTGATTGAACCCACAATACACATTGACAGTCCAAAGCCCAGTGAATAACTAAGAGAATCCAATGCAGCTTTTGCAGGATGCTTTTTCAAAGGATATTTTTTTGCTCTGGAAAAAATCATCGAGTTAAATGCAAGGAGCGGACCATATATACCTATCGTATTTATAATAGACGGGTTGAATATAGCCCTTATTAAAAAGAACGAAGGTATAAGCAAAAATGCCGATATCAAAACATATATAACAGGGTTTAAAAATTCAGGTATATTTTTAAAATAGCGCGATAAAACAGATGCTATTGTAACAGTAGGTACAGTTACAATAATTGCAACTATTGCAAGTGCCAGAGCAGCTTTTAGAGAATTTGCCGCAACAGCCGCAGGAGCAATTACAAGACCTGTAACCAAAACAGGATTTTTAAAGAATATTCCGTTAAATACAGCAAGGTTTTTTCTCAGACCGAGTGCAGTAATCACTTTTTTACGCTTTTCCACGTTCAGCCCTCCTTACTGTACGAATAATTTTTTCTCCCATTCTATCAACAACAGGTGCCAAAGCATTGAGAAGAAGTACACCAAATACAATTCCCTCAGCCAATCCACCAAAGTGCCTGTAAATCATGGCAATAGCGGCACCTACCGCAGCGTAAATAGATTTCGCCACAATTCTCTTAGGAGATGTAACAGGCTCAGGCAAAATAAACACGGAGGTAAATATCATTATTCCGGAAAACAGCTCAAACATAACTGATTGCAGCATATTTCCTGTAAGTATTCTCGGGAAAAGCGCTGCTAAAACAGCAGCTGTCACTAAAAAGCATACAGGCGTCTGCCAGTTGATAGTTTTTCTGTAAATTAAGAATAACATACATGCCATCAGGACTAAAATATGTGTAGCACCCATTGGTCCCGGGAAGTTTCCCAAAAGCATGTCCAGAAAATCATAATTCGGAACACCTGACTGCGAAAGTGTATATGCAGGGCTCTGAGTGTACTTTATCGTATCAGTCAGCGCAATTCCGATATGCGTCATCGGTACAGGATATGTGTACATCTCATTTGTCCAGCACAGCGCGGCAAAGGCATAACCGGTAGCAGCAGGGTTAAACAGGTTGTTTCCAACACCGCCGAACGGGTGCTTTGCAACAGCTATCGCAACAAACGCCGCAGTAACAACTGTTATAAAAGGTATTGTAGCGGGCATCATCAAAGGTAGTATCATACCTGTAACAACCGCGGATAAATCTCTCGGATTTATTTTCTTTCCCGCAAATTTTATGCATATGCAGTCAAATACAACGCTTGAAAGCACGCCGACTGCGCCCAGCAATATAGCTCTCACGCCGTAATAGTAGGCAGCCATTATATACAGCGGTAATAACGCAATAATTATATCGCTCATTACCGTTCTGGACGATTCATGGTACCTTATGTACGGAGCATTACTCTTTTCAAACTTCATCTTCGCCCGCCTCCCTTTCTTTTAAAAGCTTGTGCTTTGTACTGATTATTGTAGCTGCAACATCCAGCTTAGACGGGCATATATATGAACATGAGCCGCATTCTATACATCTGTCTATGTCATAGAAATCCAGCTTATGCGTGTATCCTCTTTCAATATTCTTATAAAGGTAAAACGGCGTCAGATTTCTCGGACACACATCAACACATCTGGCACAGCCTATACATGTGTACTGCTTTTCCTTTTTGTTTTTCTTAAACGCCAAAACAGCGTCGGTAAACACCGTCACAACTGTTTCGTCAGGATGAGTTATGCTGACACCTGTAAGCGAACCTCCTACAACGACAGATTCAGGCTCCTCCAAAAGTCCGCATCTGTCCAAAACGGCGCTTATCGCAGTACCTGTATTGACCTCCATGTTCTGGTGTGTGTGTATACAGTCTCCTCCCACGGTTATAAAAGCCGTAGTCTGAATTCGGTGTTCTCTGAAAGCGCGGCTTAAATGAACAAGCGCATTTGTACCTACTATAAAGATTTTTTCACCCTCGAAAAAATCATGTATTCTCTCCTGAACCGGGTATCTTCCGAAAACTCTCTTTACAGGTATATTATTTACATGACGCGGTATCTTTTCGGAAATATCGGTCAAATTTTTATATACGGCAATCGAACTTTTTGAAATACCTAGCGCTTTTACACAGAGCTCAATTCCCTCGCAGAGCTCATCAGGCTTTTTAAACATCATACACATCTGGCTTGAGATGTACGGTTCGTCGTCAACGGCGTCAGCTACCAGCATTGTTAGTTCCTTAGCGTTTTTGGCGGCTGAAAGTTTTTTATAAAGTTTTTTGCCGTCGGATTCGTCTGTAATATCCGCAAGCTCAGCTAATTTTATTATATCGTCAGCACTCAGTGCATTTTTGTCAAAACTAATTTCCGATTCAAAGTAACTCTTTGCCACGGAAGGATTTAAAAATTCAACTATATCACTGCTCAAAGCAGGCTCTTTATGTTGTTCCAAAATAATTCCTTTGGAAAAACGCCCCAACATATTTTTTTACCATTCCTTTCCCATATCACAGGTTCGGCACAGTCAAATGTACTATTAAAAACCCTTTTTTAATATAAATCACTAAACAAGGAGCTTTTTATCATGTTTATAGAAAAAATAAGCAATTCGACGGTTAAAATCTCACTCGATAAACAGGACCTAGAGCGTCTGGACATAAGCTACGAAACAATAGACAGCTCAAATATAAAGACAAAGGACGCCCTTTTAAATATCCTCGAACAAATACGCTCCGAATCAGATATGCACTCATTCGGCTCAAAGATATTTGTTGAAATATTCCCGCTCTCATGCGGGCTTACCATCTATTTTACTGAAATGTCAGAGGAATACCGAATTAAACCGACAGACACAAGCTTTATGTCTCCCTATGCGTTTTCATTTCCGACACTCAAAGCGCTCATAAACGGCTGCAGCTGTCTTTTTTCACAGTACAGCCACCGCATATTTCAAAGCTGCCTGTTCAGAATTGAAAACACATATCATCTGCTAATATACCCGCTGGACCCAAAAGATGACACCTCTATTAAGCTTTTGTCGGAGTTTGGATTCTTTAACGGAAAAGGTGAGAGATTTCACTCATACCTCAGCGAGCACGCAGTGTCAATGCTGTCCAAAAACGCTATCGATAAAATAGCGGCACTCGCTTAAACGGCAGCGCTTTCAGCGGCACTTCTAAGCTGAGCTACTGCCTCTTTGTAGTCGTTCTTTGAAAACAGCGCAGAACCTGCAACAAGCACATTTGCACCGTTTTCGGCAACAACAGGAGCGGTAGAATTGTCAATTCCGCCGTCAACCTGAATAAGCATGTCCTCTCTGCCGCAGGCGTTGCACATGTCGCGCACAGTCTTTACCTTAGGCATCATGTCAGCCATAAATTTCTGACCGCCAAAACCCGGCTCAACAGTCATAACAAGCACCATATCAACATCATTTATATATTTTTCTATAACGTTGGCATCTGTTTTCGGCTTTAAGGCAATACCTGCTTTTTTACCTAAGCTTTTTATAGCTTTAATTGTTTCGGCAACGTCGGAGTCGGACTCGACATGAAATGTAATCATATCGGCACCCGCATTTGCAAAATCGCCTATATATTTAAGTGGATTCTGTATCATAAGATGAACATCAAAAAACAAATCACTCTTTTTTCTAAGCGAGCTTATAACACACGGTCCTATTGAAATGTTCGGAACAAAGCATCCGTCCATAACATCTATATGCAGCATATCTGCACAGGCAGCTTTCATGCCCAAAGCCTCCTGCTCAAGATTTGCAAAGTCGCTTGCCAAAATTGACGGTGATATATATATCATCTGATATTCTCCTCTTTGACCTAAAAAAATGTTCCTAAATTCAGCAATTTAAGACAATAGATATATGCATACCATTATCTATTATATTTTATACCACTATACCCAAAACGTCAACAAAACACTGCATATTATAAAGAATTCTTAAAAAATAGCGTCAAAAATGCAGTTAAATTTAAAAATCTGAGTTTTTTTCCTGCTATTTCTCAATTTTCAGCAAAATTAAAGCTTGACTTTATTTTATGTAAATATATACGTTAAAAGTTGACATGTTAATATTTTCTGCTGTATAATTATTATAAAGTGAATTATAGATTTCAAAAAGTGAAATCGAAAATAAAGGAGGATTCATTATGCAGCATCGTACACTCGAAAATATAGGAGTAAGTCTTCCGCTTCTCACCTTCGGCGGAATGAGATTGCCTACAAAGGACGGCGCAATCGATTATCCTGCAGCTCAGGAAATGGTAGACTTTGCCCTTAAAAACGGGATAAAATATTTTGATACGGCATACGGCTATCACGAGGGAAAATCCGAAATCTTCTTTGGAGATACTCTTCCAAAGTATCCTCGCGACAGCTATTATATCACATCAAAGCTCCCTGTTTGGATGGCTTCTTCCGCACAGGAGTGCGAAGAGATTTTTGAAAATCAGCTCAAGAAATGTAAAACAGAGTATTTTGACTTCTATCTTCTCCACTCTCTTGACAAAGAGAAACTGGAAAAGGTAAAGGAATACGGCGCATACGAAATGCTCTTGCAGAAAAAGAAAGAGGGCAAAATAAAACACCTCGGATTCTCTTTCCATGATTCCGCAGACGTTCTCCGCACAATAGTAGATACATATAAATTTGACTTTGCTCAGATTCAGTTTAACTACATAGACTACTATCAGCGCGATGCAAAGGACCTCTACGATGTACTTGCTGAGCATAATATGCCTATATTTGTAATGGAGCCTGCAAGAGGCGGCTTTTTGGCTTCTCTGCCTGCTGAGATGGAGAAAGTTCTCAAAGCAGCAAATCCTGACGCGTCTATCGCATCATGGGCTTTCCGTTGGGTAGCTTCATTCCCAATGGTAAAAACTATCCTCAGCGGTATGTCAAACATGGAGCAGGTTCAGGACAATATAAAAACTCTGTCTGACCCTAAACCGTTTACACCTGAGGAGGAAAAAGCTCTTCAAACCGTTGTAAAAATGATTATGGAGCAGCCTACAATCGAATGTACTGGTTGTTCTTACTGCATGGATTGCCCTAACGGCGTAAATATCCCGCAGGTATTCAAAATCTACAACGACTATGTACGCAACAACGACTTCGGCGGTTCAAAGAAAAAATACTTCCAGGATATGGACGAATCTGCAAGAGGTTCTAGCTGTATTTCATGCGGACTCTGCATGGAAAAATGCCCTCAGCAGATAAACATTCCTGAAAAACTCGCTATGGCTCACAAAGTTCTCAGCGAAATCTAAAAATACTCAAAAATCACATCACCCCTGCCCAAAAGGCAGGGGTGTATTTTATTTAAAGCAGTGCGTTTGATGGCAAAGGCTTCTATTCCTCTGCCGCGCACTGCGAATTTTTTTGTCTTTATTTTTGTTTTGACTTTGTTTTTGCTCTCCATACTATCCTATGCACAGACATTTAAAGTGTCATTTATTTCGCCTATGTCAACCTTTAAAACAAATTAGGTTGACATAAAAACCATATTGATATAAAATTATATTAAAAAGGAGGGCTGTTATGCTTTGGAATGAACTGCTCAAAATCTTTGAAACAAATAAAGGTGAAACCCTCTCGGGAGGCGATCTTGCAAAAAAACTCAATGTATCCCGCAACGCAGTCTGGAAAGCTATTGAAACACTGCGCCGTGACGGCTATGACATTGTATCGGTAAAAAACAAGGGATATATCTTAGCTGAAAACTCAGACATACTCTCAGAGTTTAAAATAAGAAATTCACTTATTCCTCAGATTGAGGATATACCTCTGCACATATTCAAAACGATAGACTCGACTAATCTCTACATCAACAGAATAGCCGCCGAGGGAGCACCTGAATGGTCTGTGTGCGCGTGCGAGGAACAGACACACGGCTCGCGCCGAAGCTTGGAGCCGTTTTTGTCACCGTCGGGAAAAGGCGTTTATGTGTCTGTCCTGCTCCGTCCCGATATATTGTCGGATAAGCTTAAGGATTTTCCTGAAACAGCGGCAGAGTGTACAGCAAAAGCCGTAAAAAAGCTCACAGGAATAGATACCTATATCTCTAACGGTGCGGATTTGTATTATGACGGAAAACAGCTGTGTGGAATACTCTCAGACGCTATGGTTGAGTGTGCCACATCAAAAGTAAGGCATGTAGCACTCGGCATAGGTGTGCGTGTTTACGACTCATCTGAAAGTGAGGAAATATCAATATTTGATATAACCAATAAATACTGCAACAGAAGTGAGCTCATAGCAGAAATTTTAAATTATCTGTACACAGCTCTCAATTCATAAATAAACACACAGAAAGGAATACTCTGCATGAATTCAGAAAACAAAATTATATCAAAACCCAAACTCAACACTAAATCAATTATCCTCTGCGCGCTGTTTGCCGCACTCACTGTAATAGGCGGATATATAAAGATACCTATTCCTCCGGTCCCGATTACTCTCCAGCTTTTCTTTTCAATGCTGGCAGGCATAATTTTAGGCTCCCGCCTCGGTCTTTACTCTCAGCTTGTCTTTTTGGCAGCAGGACTTATCGGCTTTCCTGTATTTGCAAAGGGCGGCGGTCCGTCATATATCTTTGAGCCGAGCTTCGGATATGTAATAGGATTTGTTGTCTGCGCATATGTGTGCGGAAAAGTCAAGGAGAAAATAGGTCAGGACTCATTTTTAAAGCTCTTTGGCGCATGTATAGCGGGACTTATTTCAAACTACCTTTTGGGCATTATCTACCTCTACTTTATAATGAACTTCTATCTCAGTCAGGCAACTCCCTTTTATCCGCTTTTGTGGACAGGCGGTGCAGTATTCTTTCCAAAAGACGCTATCCTCTCAGCACTTGCCGCAATAATCGCGTTAAAGCTCTTACCTATACTTAATAAAAACAACCTGATATAAAAACATAAAAAGACCTGTAAACCAAATTGGTTTACAGGTCTTTTATTCAGTAAATTTTTATCTTTCGTTGCCCACAAAGAACAGAGCCATAGTACCCGGACCGGAGTGCGCTCCGATACTAGGTCCTACATTGTTAATTAAAAATTCCTTTATGCCGAATTTTTTCTTTACAAGCTCAGCAACATAGTTTGCGTCGTCAGGGCAGTCGCCGTGGCTTATGAAAATAATGTCATTCTCAATACCCTGACACTGCTTTTCCATATTCTCAACTATTGCATTGAGCGAAGCCTTTCTTCCCCTTACCTTTCCGCAAGGTACAAGCTTACCCTCGTTGTCAACACGCATAATAGGCTTAATTCCCAAAGCTGTACCGACAACAACAGTAGTCTTGGAAACTCTTCCGCCTCTGTAAAGATATTTTAAATCCTCAACAGTAAAGTTGTGGCAGATTTTAAGCTTTATATTCTCAACATATTCGCTCAGCTCCTCAATAGTAGCTCCCTCGTTCTTTTTAGCTATCGCCTTATGAACTAAAAGTCCCTCACCCAAGGAAGCACACAGAGAATCTATTACGATAATTTTTCTCTCAGGATATTCGCTCAAGAGCTCCTCCGCAGCAAGTCTTACAGAGTTAAAGCTTCCGCTTAATCCCGATGAGAATGAAATATGAATTATGTCCTTACCTTCTTTGAGTACAGGCTCAAATCCATTTTTTGCGTCATCCATATTCACCTGTGCAGTAGTAGGTGTTGAACCGTTTCTCATTTTATTGTAAAACTCAGCTCCAACCATTTTATCGTCAAAGCCTGAATATGTAACACCGTCTATTGTAAATCCGAGCGGTATTAAAAGAAGTCCGTTCTTTTTGGCATAGTCAAACGGCAAATCAGAATTGGTATCGGTAGAAATAATATAATCAGCCATATTTTAAAATCCTCCGCAAATATTTTATATAATTATATATCAATTTTACATCAAATACAACAAATATTTCATTGAAATTAGCCGTTATTTATGGTATTTGCCGTTTGAAGCTATATTCATAGCCCTGTAAATCTGTTCTAAAAGCATGACCCTTGCAAGCTGATGCGGAAAAGTCATTCTTGACATAGACATCTTGTACTTTGCCGCCGCTTTAACCTCGTCGGACAAACCGTAAGAGCCGCCTATCACAAACGTAATGCTGCTTACTCCGTCAACAGCAAGCTGCTGTATTTTCTCGGATAATTCCAGCGAATCCGGCATTTTACCCTCTATGCACATAGCTGTTAAATACGTACCGCTGCTGACCTTCGAGAGTATCGCCTCACCCTCTTTTTGCAGACAGGTGTTTATCATAGCTTCACTCGGCTTTTCCGGAAGCTTATATTCACTCAGCTCCGTTATTTTAACTTTGCAGAAAGCGTCCAGTCGCTTTGCATATTCTTCGCACGCATCCCTTAAATATTTTTCCTTAAGCTTTCCTATACATATTATATTTATACTGAGCATAAATCCCCCTTGAAAACCTAAAGTTAAAATCTGTACACCGGCGACATTTCTGACGCTGGTGCGGCAACAACTGTAAAATCGGTATTTTCACGAGCTCCGCATTCTGACAGCGCCTGTATCGCCGTTGCATATGCCAAATGCGGCAGATTGTTCTCACGGCTGATGTGTCCGAGCAGTATGTGCTCCGCTGAATTTTCTATAAACGTGTAGAGCTGTCCGGCGCAGTCATCGTTGCACAGATGTCCCCTGTCGCTCATAATACGTCTTTTCAGGTAATACGGATATGTTCCGCACTCAAGCATTGCCCTGTCATAATTTGATTCAATCAAAATAGTTTTGCAGCCGTAAAGATTTTCCCTTACCTCGTCTGACATATACCCCAAGTCGGTAGCAATTCCGACAGCCCCGCTCTTTGTATGTATTCTGTATCCCACGCTGTGCACACTGTCGTGAGGTGTGTCAAAGGAGATTATCTGTGCGGAAAAGTCATCGCACCTGTTGTCCTTCATCTCTCTTAAAACAGCATCAACCGGCACAAGGTCATTTTCTGCTAGATAATTTAAAACCTCCAGTGTCGAATAAACCGGTATTTTATAGTTTTTCAAAAAGACTTTAAGTCCCTTTATGTGGTCTGAATGTTCGTGCGTTATAAACACGGCATTGAGCTCATTCGGCTGAGCGTTTAAAAGCTTTAATCCGTTCACAATAGCGCGGCAGCTTATTCCTGCATCTATCAGAAAGCTTTCGCCGTCCGCCTTTAAAAAAGCACAGTTTCCGCTGCTTGAGCTTGCCAGTGTACAAAATTCAGTCATAGTATCAGCCATAATCCTTTCAGTTTCCTATATTTTAAAATCACGTCTTTTATACAAAACGCCACCGATAATTACAAACAAAACTGCAACCGCCAAATATACGCACATGCTTACAGCAGTTTCATTTTCAAAAGCCAGTGCATTTTTTGGAGAAAGCATTTCAAATGGGCTTATATATTTTATCCACTCGGCTTTTTCCTCCAAGAGCGTGCCTAAATATCCCACGCAGTAAAACACAAGCACCGCCATAGAGCCTGTAACGGGAGCATTTACGCTTGAGAGTGCTCCTGCTGTCATAATTGAAAAAGCAAAGAAGAAATATGCAGTAAAACCTGTAATTCCAACTATTGACATGCAGTCCAACAAAACAAAGCTCTCACCGCCCACTGCATAACCGCATATCACCGAGGATACAAGTGCAGATAACAGCACAACAGTCACAGCAATAAACGAAGCGATAAGCTTTGAGATGTAAATTTCACCCCTTGATACATTAAGAGAATACAAAAGCTCAATCGTCTTTCTCTTTTCCTCGCGGTAAACGGTGTTGGCAGAATATGTCGCCGCAAATATGCTTATTGCTATCATCAGAATATTGAAGATCATGCCGAAATATGTAACATAGTTACCCATATCGGAAAATTCCTGCATACCAAAAAAGCTCAGCATCTCCTCAGGCATAGACTGTAATTTAATCTCCGCCATCTCTTTCATGCTCGAAAAAAGTATCATGTACATAAAGACTATTGAAAAAATCGCAATACACCATCCGATGATTGTCTTTTTGCTGATTTTTATCTCAAACAACGAAAGCCTGCATATATTTTTAAAAGCTGAATTATTCATTTTCTGCACCGTCCTTATAGTATTGTATAAACTCTTCCTCTATCGTTTTAGGACGTATCTCAAGCTTTTCTATATCAAGAGACGCAAGCTGAGCTATAAGCTCGTTTATATCTCCGTTATAGTCAAAATCAGCCTCTTTGCCGTCTTTTGTAAGGCAGTAAACATGCTGTCCGAGTTCCTTAGCCACACTCTTCATATCAAGCGTTTTTACTATTTTGCCGTCTTTAATTATTATAACTCTGTCGCAGTACTTCTCAATCTCGCTTAAATTGTGGCTTGACAAAAACACCGTTGCGCCCTCGTCGCGCCTTTTTAAAATAATCTCAAAAAATTTCTCTTGCATAAGCGGATCCAGTCCGCTTGTAGGCTCATCGAGTATAATTATATCACTTTTTTTGATTAGCGCGCATATAATTGAAACCTTCTTTTTATTTCCAAGGCTAAGCTCTCGCACCTTCCTTTCCGTATCCAATTCAAAGTATAAGGACAGCTCATTGGCCTTTTCAATACCGTTCTGTGAAAATCCTGCGGCAAACTTAAACAAATCCTTTACCTTTACACCGTCATAAAACTCACTGTCAGACGGCATATAGCTTAAAAATTCCTTTATTTTCTTTGCGTCAGCCTGAGCATCAAGACCGTTTACAGTTATCTCTCCGCCTGTGGGAAAAATCATATTTGTTATAGCCCTTATAGTCGTGCTTTTTCCCGCACCGTTTTTTCCAACAAATCCGACTATCTCGCCTTTTTTAACTTCAAAGCTTATTGAATTTACCGCTAAAGTCTTTGAATAACGCTTTGTAAAATCCTTTACACATAAAATGCTCAAAATTCCTCAACCCCGTTTCATATGCGAAAATACCCGCCGAAACACCGTTTTATAATTAAAGATATATTATAAAAAGATGCTCGACGGGCATAAATACTTTTTAAAAATTATATATTATGACAGAGCCTTTACGACAAGCTCCTTTTCATCTTCAACAGTAACGCGTTTAATATCCGCACCAAGTAAGCGGAATTTCTCTACAACATGTTCATAACCGCGCTCAATATATTTAATATCCTCTATCTCAGTTGTTCCGTTAGCAGCCATTGCAGCGATAAGCATAGCAGCACCTGCACGCAAATCCATTGCCTTAACAGGTGCGCCCATGAGCGATTTTACTCCCTCAACTACGGCAACACGTCCGTCAACCTGAATATTTGCACCCATTCTGCGCAGCTCGTCGACATACTTAAAGCGGTTGTCATATACACCCTCTGTAACAACGCTTGTACCGTTTGCTATCGCCAAAAGTGTAGTCATCTGAGGCTGCATATCTGTCGGAAAGCCCGGATGAGGCATTGTCTTAAAGCTAACCTTGTTAATTTCGCCTGTTCTGCAAACTCTTACGGAATCGTCAAATTCCTCGACCTCAACTCCAGCTTTCAAAAGCTTATCTGTTATGGATTCAAGATGTTTAGGAATAACATTTTTAATGAGCACATCGCCCTTTGTGGCAGCGGCTGCAACCATAAATGTACCTGCCTCAATCTGGTCAGGGATTATGGAGTAATTGGTGCCGTGCAAATGTTCTACACCGTGAATTTTAATGACATCTGTACCAGCTCCGCGTATATCAGCGCCCATTGAGTTCAAAAAGTTTACAAGGTCTACAATATGTGGCTCTTTAGCCACATTCTCAAGAATAGTTATACCTTTAGCCTTTACTGCTGCGAGTATAACATTTATTGTAGCACCTACCGTTACAACGTCAAAATATATGTGTGTGCCCAAAATTTCGTCGGCCTTTATGTCAACCATACCGCCGTCAACTATGGATACGTCTGCGCCAAGTGCCTCAAAGCCCTTTATGTGCTGGTCTATCGGTCTTACACCGAAATCACATCCGCCCGGCATACAAACTGATGCCTTTTTAAATCTTCCGAGCAGTGAGCCCATAAAATAGTAAGAAGCTCTCATTCTCCTTGCCATTTCATAAGACACCATAGGGAATTTAACAGGTCTTGGGTCAATTTCAACCGTATGGCGGTTGAGCATTCTTACATTTGCACCCATCTCCTGAAGTATTTTAAACAAAACGCTTACATCACTTATTTCAGGAATATTCTCTATAACACATGGACCTTCTGCAAGAATTGCAGCAGGTATGATAGCAACAGCAGCATTTTTTGCTCCGCTTATCTCAACTTCACCAGAAAGCGGGTTACCGCCCTTTACCACAAACTTTTCCATTGCGGCACTCTCCTTATTTTTCCTTAATAATTTTATATATCTTTATCTATATCGATACGCATAAGTGCGCTGAAAAAAACAATTTTGAAATGTAAATTTAATACACTACAAGTATAGCGGATATATTATACCACCTTTCAGTACAAAATAAAAGGGTATTTTCGCATAAAAGCACGGTGTTTTTTAAATAAATAAAGTAAATATCATTCAAAAAACGTAACTTTAATTTGTCTATATTTTTTATTGACAAATTAAAGTACACAAGTATAAAATGTACGTGTATTTTTACACAACTTCCGTGTACGTGCACGAACCCTTATATTACTAGATTTATTCAATTACTTTTTTCAGCTCACTTAAATTTTTAAACCTTTAATATCTTTTACATCAGCCTTTATATTATGATTGCAATTTTGATAAGTATTTAATTCCATTAAAATAAAATATTTTTTGAAAGGGAGTGTCTTTTTGCAAATAAAAGAATTTTTAAAAAAAGCGGCTTCAGTAGTCCCGTCAGAACGTCAGCTGAGATGGTATAACACCGAGTTTTACGCCTTTGTCCACTTTTCTCCGAACACCTATACAGACAGAGAATGGGGACTTGGAAACGAGGACCCGAAAATCTTTAACCCTGTAAACTTTAACCCAGACCAGTGGACAGCGGCGGTAAAGTCGGCGGGCATGAAGGGAATTGTAATAACCGCAAAACACCACGACGGATTTTGCCTGTGGCCGTCAAAGTACACCGAGCACAGCATAAAGAACAGCCCGTTTATGGACGGTAAGGGCGATATTGTCGGCGCAGTTGCTGACGCATGCAGAAGAGCAGGACTCAAATTCGGATTTTATCTTTCCCCGTGGGACAGAAATTCCGCTCTGTACGGCACTGATAAATACAACGACTACTATAAGGCACAGCTCACCGAGCTTTTAACACAGTACGGTGAAATATTCCACGTTTGGTTTGACGGCGCCTGCGGAGAAGGTCCTAACGGTAAAAAGCAGGTCTATGACTTTGACGGATACATCGAGCTTGTCAGAAAATATCAGCCAAACGCAACTATATTTTACGATAAAGGCCCTGATGTCCGCTGGGTAGGCAATGAAAGCGGAACTGCAAGGCCTTCCGAATGGGCAGTAGTCCCGCACGAGCTTGTACCGTATGCCGAAAAACAGGTTTCCTGCAAGGCTATGGAGGGCAGTCTTGACTATATGTACAACACAGACACAGTCATAGGCTCAATGTCTAACATAATCTATGCAAACGGGCTTTCATTTGTTGGCTCTGAAACGGATATGTCTATCCGTCCGGGATGGTTTTACCATAAAAACGAGCACCCTCATTCACTTGAGCGTCTGTTCAATACATATATCACCTCTGTCGGAGCAAACACCTGTTTTAACTTAAATATTCCGCCGAGACCGGACGGACTCTTTGACGATGAGGACGTACAGCGTCTTTCAGAATTTGGCAAAATGTTAAAAAGCGAGTTTGGCACAAATCTTGCCAAAAACGCCGTTATAACATCTGAAACACCGTACCCTACACAGCCTGTTTTCAACATTAAATTTAACTCACCGTGCAAAGTTAAATATATCGTACTAAAAGAGGATATAGCAAAGGGGCAGCGTGTTGAAAACTTTGTAATACAGTATAAAAATGACTTCGGCACATTTACCTCAATTTATTCCTCAACATGTATCGGACACAAAAAGATATGCCCAATACCTCAGGGTGAATACAAAGAGCTCCGTGTAATGATAACCTCTGCAAGAGATACAGTATATTTAAAAGACATTGAAATCTACTAATTTTTTAGTTAAGGAGTGATTTATATGGAAAAGAAATTCAAAGCTCTCTCTAAACAAGATGTTAAAGATGTAATAAACGGTAAACGAAATGCCTCAAGAGTACCTGTACTGCTGCATTTTTGGACAACTCCGAGTGTATTCGAAGAAAAGGAACCTCAGGTGCGCGAAATATGTGATGCCTATGAGCAGGACGCACAGGTAATCCCAATAGAAACACCGGCAGTTTTTGCAGATAAAAGCTCTGAAAGCTCTTACAGCTGGCTTTATTACGACGAGAACGCACTTCCAAAAGAAGCCCGCTCACAGGCTCTCGACAAGCAGATAAATATCCCTGAATTTGAGGATATAGACGAAATAATAGAGCATTTTCCGTCACCGTATGATAAAGCGGCATTTCCTAAGAATATTCCCGAGCCGGACGGCAGGTACAGGCTCTTCTCATGGTGGTATTGCTTCTTTGAGCGCCACTGGTCACTCAGAGGTATGGAAAATGCGCTGACTGACTTTTATCTGTATCCGGACGAAGTGCACAAGCTCTACCGTGCGCTTACGGATTTCTATAAAGGTTATATAGAGCGTGCGGCGCAAAACGGTGCAGACGGAATATTTACAAGTGATGATATCGGCACACAGACAGGACCGTTTTTCTCTGTTGAAATATTCCGTGAATTTTTTAAACCATACTACAAAGAGCTAATAGAATGTGCACACAGCCACAATATGCACTTCTGGCTTCACACCTGCGGCAATATACTCGACTTCATGGACGACTTTGCCGAGATTGGTCTGGACGTTATTCACCCAATCCAAAAATACACAATGGACGAAAAAGAGGCCGCCAAAAAGATAGACGGCAGAATATGTATCTGGGCAGGCTTCGACGTACAACAGACAATTCCGTATAAAACCGCCGATGATGTAAAAAAAGAAGTACGCTTTATGATGGATACATATTTCAGAGATAACGGAAAATTTATGATAACTGCCGGTAACGGAATAACCCCAGATTGTCCGATAGACAGCTTGAACGCACTGTATTCAGAGTGCTATGAATACGGCGCACAAAAATGCAGTGAGGATAAATAGAGATAATGATAAAAAAATATAAATATATGTTATAAAATGTTCTTTAATTGAGGGGAGTAAGCTATATGACAAAGGATGAGTTCTTAACTCGTATAAAAGAAGACGAAGAATATTCACCGGGTTGGCAAGCGATTGATGACGCTTTTGAGAAACTTTATCCGGGTCAAAAACCTGATCATTTCGGAACAGTCATAACTTCAAGAGCCATATTCGGCGGCGACAATTATTTAGACGGATTTTCAGTATATACTTCCCCTAAAGGATATAAACACTTAGTCACATATGGTATGACAGTGCTTTACGGCGATGAAGATGCCTTCGGCGGCGAATGGAATGGCTGGGGCTATGAAATGACAATGAAATTAAAGGAAGACGATACTCAAAGCTGTATGTGGGCTATTGATATGCTGTCTAATCTTGCAAGATATACATATACAACTAATCGTTTTTTCCAACCGAACCAAACTGTTCAAGGTAATGGCACTTCACTGCATATCGGTGAAGAATCACAGATTACAGCACTTTTATTAGTCAGCGATACGACAGCTGAAACACAGATGTCGGTATATGGCAAAACAGAGTTTATTCAACTGGTAGGTATAACAGAATCGGAAATAAAGGCAATTACTGAAGATAAAAATAATATTGCAAAACTAATAGCGCTTATGAAAGCGGACGGAAACGAAGATTTAGTTACTGATATGAAAAGAACCAAATCTTATCTATAATAAAAAATTAGTCTGTGCTATTCCGTTATACTCAACTCATGTTAAAATGATCTTTAATCTCTGCTTTAGAATTATAAAATTAAGGCATCCGTTTTAATCAGATGCCTTTTGTTCGTTGTTTATTCTCATTTATCACAGCTTTGCAAAATTTCTGAACTAAAATTTTTTGAAGGCAGTGTAATCGCATAAAAAATTAAAGCACAAAAAAGGACACCGAATTCGGTGTCCTTTTTCAATATAAATTTAACTATCTTGTACCGACATAATTAGCAGGGTCCATGTAGTTTCCGTTTACCCTTACCTCAAAGTGAAGGTGATTTCCGTAAGCATTACCCGTAGCACCTACCGCGGCAATCTGCTGCCCCTGAGATACATAATCTCCTGCAACAACATACAATGCACTACAGTGAGCATACAATGTTGTAACTCCGTTTCCGTGGTCAATTATGATATGCGCTCCGTATGCACCTCTCTGAGCTGAGTATATAACTCGTCCACCAGTAGAAGCATATATAGCAGTTCCTCTCTGTGCGGCAATATCCATACCGGTGTGTCCCGGATATCCCCAAATTCCGCAGGAAACATATCCTCCGGCAACAGGCCACATAAAGTTACCTGTATTTACACCATCGCCCTGTGCACCGCTTGTAATACTAACAGAACCGCCTGAAGAATAGCTGTAAGTCGGCTCTTTTGTACCTACCAAAATCTCCTCAGTCACAGGCTCCTGCAAAACGGTTGCGTGCAGACGCTCTCTGTCAGATTCAATTCCGTCAACATACGTGACCTTTTCCTGAATCTCCATAACGCCGTCTTTTCCTTCGGTTTTTACCTTTGTAGTACCTTTTTCAAGTGTGTCGTCCTCTATTTCCTTTGTCTCATAGGCAATGGAGGTCTCATACTCCTCAGTACGCATGACCTTTACACCCAAAAGCGGCACAGACCTGGATATAAGCACTTCCTGACCTGCCAGAAGCTCATTTTCTATGTTTGGATTAAGCTTTTTCAAATCTGAATAAGCCATACCTACATTCTGAGCTATCTCCAAAGGAACATCTCCTGCCTTTACAGTATAGGTCTGCTGTTCCTTTTCAGCGGAAGTAAGTGTCGACTCTATCGTAGATGTCAATTCAACAGAACTCTTAGGGTATAATCCCTCTTTAAGTGAAACAGGCTTTAAGAACTGAACTTGTTCGCTCTCATCATCTGTTCTGTAATAGTCTAACATTCTGTCAAGAACTTCTATAAGTCCGTCCGGATTTGTAGTAGCTCCCACAAAATTATCGTCAATATACAAACCGCTTGCAACGCACAAGTCATTTCCCGAAACGCTCATAATCTGTTCGGTTATCATATCCTTAGTTGAAAGCATTGACTCCTCAACAGCTACAAGCGTATATGTCGGATTATTTTCATCCGGGTCTATATACTCCTCATATACAGAACGTTCCCTTGCGGCTTTTTCCGCCTGTATGAATACAGATTCATCGGCAACATACCCTATATTCTTGCCGCCATATTCAACCATAAGGCCGTATTCACGTGATGTAACGTGATTGAGAGTAAACACAAAGAACATAATAGCAGCGACAGGCGCCGCATAATTGACAAATGTCTTTAATGCGTTCTTATTCAGCTTTATAAATCCCCAAACGGAGCCGAGCATAGAGAAAATGCCCTTCATAAAGCTGTCATCAAATGCCTTTTCTGACTCTTTAGTTTTTTCTCTGAGATATTCAACATTGGCACGTATTGGAGCATATAATCTTTTTGCAATCTTATTTTTAGAAACTGAAATACTGATCAATGTGTGTTCTGCGCTAGCTCTCATCTTCTCGGAGAATTTATGCGCATGTACACTTAATTTAATATAAACTCTTTTTGTAACTCTGAATAACTTTGAACCTACCCAATACGAAAGCTTGTATACCTTTTCGCTGACATCCTCATATTTTTTTGTAGCTGCCTGCAAAAACGGTTTAAGCTTAGACATAAAATCGCCTTTTTGACTTATCTCGTTGTTGTTGGAACTCATTATACTACTCCTTCCTCAACAGCGTTTAAAAACGTATAAGCAAAGGTATTTCGGCGACTATACCTTTACAGATACATTATACATATTCAATTATTTTTTTCAAGCTTATTCACGCATTGTTCATTTTTATACGGTTCAAAACCACAATTTCAATAATTAAGGCACACAAAAAATTGTGTGCCTTAAACAAATACTTTGTTATATTTAATACATATTTTAAATTGTAAAATCTATTAAATTTAAAGAACTTTAGAGAGAAAATCGCACAGTCTCGGGTTTTTAGGTTCAGAGAAAAACTTGTCAGGTGTGTTTTGCTCTAAAACTTGGCCATCGTCCATAAACAGAACCCTTGTGGCAACCTCTCTTGCAAATCCCATCTCATGCGTTACAACTATCATAGTCATGCCTTCGTTTGCAAGCTCTTTCATAAGCTCCAAAACTTCACCTACCATCTCAGGGTCAAGTGCGGAAGTCGGCTCGTCAAACAGCATTACATCAGGATTCATAGCAAGACTTCTAACAATGGCAATACGCTGCTTTTGTCCGCCCGAAAGCTGCGGCGGATATGCCTGAGCTTTATCGGCAAGTCCTATTCTCTCAAGCAGCTTCATTGCCTCTTGGTCAGCCTGCTCCTGTGTTTTAAGCTTCAGCTTAACTGGTGCCAGTGTTATATTCTGAAGAACAGTCAAATGCGGGAAGAGATTAAAGTGCTGGAACACCATACCCATTTTTTGACGTGTTTTATTGATGTCACATTTTTTATCAGTAAGGTTTATCCCCTCAAACCATATCTCTCCAGAAGTCGGAATTTCCATAAGGTTTAAGCATCTCAAAAAGGTGGATTTTCCCGAACCGGACGGTCCTACTATAACAACCTTTTCGCCTTTTTGTATTTCCTCATTTATTCCCTTTAAAACTTTGTGTTTTCCAAAAGATTTTTCAAGATTTTTAACGCTTATCACCTTTAGCCAGCCTCCTTTCAAATATGGATAACAGCTTAGTCATTCCCATTACCATTATAAGATAAATAAGTGCAACTATATAAAGACCTGTTGAATTAAATGTGTTGTTTTTAATGAGCTCTCCGGCTTTAGTCAAATCATGTACGGCAACATATCCTGCGATAGATGTCTCTTTGAGCAGTGCAATAAACTCGTTGCCGAGTGCAGGAAGAATATTTTTAATCGCCTGTGGAAGCACTATGTAGCGCATTGTCTGAATTTTTGTAAGTCCCAGAGAACGTCCTGCCTCTGTCTGACCTTTATCTATTGAAAAGATACCGCTTCTGATTATCTCCGCAACATACGCACCGGAGTTTATGCCGAAACCGATTATGGCAATTATGAGTGTTTCCTTTATCATAAGCAGTGCGCCTGAAAGAATGATAAGCTGTACCATTACAGGCGTACCTCTTATAACGGTGGTGTATATATTGCATATTTTATCAAATATCCAAAGCTTCTTATTGTCCTGAGCAAAATACTTTATAACCGCAATTATAACGCCTATAACTATACCGATAAGCGTAGCCGCCAGAGCCATTATAAGCGTGTTCTGCAAACCGCTTAATATCAGCTTGTAGTTATCCCTGGCTATAAGCGCTTTGTATATATTATTCCATATATCCATGAGAACCTTATACCCCTTTCAAATGAATATAACCAAACTCAGCAGACAGCTGAAAAACTATGCCGTCTGCTGAAATTTTTAATTATATTTGGTTTACTGAGCGTTTGAAGTATGAGCTACGATTGACTCCTCAAGCTTGCCTGAATCTGCAAATTCTTTCAAAACTTCATTTACAACTGTCTGAAGCTCTGTTGAACCTTTTTTCATAGCGATTGCATAGGACTCCGGCTCATATCCCGGGTCATAAGCCTTTACAGCGTCTGCATTCTGCTCTGCAAGTTTCTTTGCAGGGAGCTCATCGATGATAACGCACTCAATACGTCCTGCTTTAAGGTCTGCAACAGCGTCAACTGCGCTCTTGTAACGTTTAACCTCTTTAGCCTCGATTTCCTCGCTTGCGTATACGAAGTCACCGGTTGTACCCTGCTGAACACCGATTACCTTGCCGTTAGGGTCAAAAGTTGTCTCATCTGCATCTTTAGGGATAATGATATACTGAGTTGTTGTGATGTATTCGTTTGAGAAATCAACAGCCTCTTTACGCTCGTCGTTTATTGTCATACCGGCGATACCGAGGTCGCCACGTCCGTTTTTAACATAGTCAACAATCGGGTCAAAGTCCATGTTTGTAACTGTGAGTTTTACACCGAGTTTGTCTGCGATAGCCTGAGCTATGTCGATGTCAACGCCCTTTATCTGGTCGCCGTCCATGTACTCAAACGGAGGGAAAGCTGCATTTGTAAGAACAACAAGTTCGCCCTTGTCCTTAATATCCTGAACGCTTGTATCTGCTCCTGAATTTGAATCAGAGCATCCGGCAATAGCAAATGTCATTGCCGCAGCAAGTAAAGCTGCTAAAATTTTCTTTTTCATAGTTAATCCACCATTCCTCTTTCAAAATTACTGTGTCTGACTTTCAGACTTATCTCTTTACTATTTACACACACTCAAAATGTTATGTGATGTTTATTATTATACACAATAAATTTATAAAAGCAACACCTTTTTGAAAAAAAATTCATATTTATATTCATTTTATGCATTTGTACAATTTTCAGATAATATTTCTGCCGCTCTTTTCATATCGTCACAAAGCTCCGACGAAACCTCTATCTTTTTTCCGCTTGCTCTGTTTAAAAAGCTTACTTTTGAGCAGTGTAGAGCCTGTCTTTTCATAACCTGCATGTCAGAACCGTACAGGCTGTCACCTATTAGCGCATGCCCGTTATTTGACATATGAACCCTTATCTGATGTGTTCTGCCCGTGTCAAGCGTTATACAAAGCAGTGCATAATTATTTGATTTATATACATATCTATATGCAACTTTGTAATGTGTCACGGCACGCTGTCCCAACGGCGTTACATATCTTGCTATCTCGCTTTCGTTCATTCTGCCTATCGGCAAATCAATTGTCCCGAAATCCTCAGGAAAATATCCCGTACAAATTGCGGTGTACTCCTTATCCACTTTTCCAGCAAGCTGTGCGGCAATATATGCGTTTTTGGCAACTACCACCAGTCCTGACGTGTCCTTGTCAAGCCTGTTTATGGGACGGTACGTAAGCGGCGTTCCCCTTTCGGCGCAAATAGCGCTGAATACATTTCCCAATGTGTCGTTCGGGTGCTTTAATGACGGATGGCACGGCATATCTGCGGGCTTGTCAAAAACTATCACGTCATCGTCCTCGTACATTATCGGAACTTTTCTTTCACTCAAGCGCAGTTCTCTTTCTTCTTCTGGCATACGTATTTTGAGCACATCGCCCTCACTTAGTCTGTCGACCATACGCATGTGCTCGCCGTTTCTCTCTATACACTTTTTATCCAGCTTTATTTTCTTTATCGAGCGGCTTGAAAATCCGTGCTCCCGCTTTAAATAATCGTCTGCACGCATGTTGTCATGTGCCTTATCAATGATATAGACAAGCTCTCTCATAGTTTAATTCATTTCTCCGAAAATTTTAAAAATACAGACAGTGCAGCGGCATGCACAGAGCACACCGCTGCACTTTTATAATCTGTTTATTATTTTTTGCAGACATCTACTGTCCAACCGAATGGATCTTCAATCTTGCCCCACTGTATGCCTGTAATTGTGTCATACAGTTTCTGTGAAATTTCACCTATCTCACCGTTGTTGATATCCATTATAACATCTCCCCACTTCATGTGTCCGATAGGAGAAATTACAGCGGCAGTACCTGTACCAAATGCCTCGATGAGCTTACCGTCCTTAGCTGCATCTGCAACCTCCTGAATGGATATAAGGCGCTCAGATACGTTATATCCCCAGTGACGCAGAAGCTCAACAGTAGATTTTCTTGTAATACCAGGAAGTATGCTTCCTCTGAGTTCAGGTGTAACTATCTCATCGCCGATTCTGAAAAATACATTCATTGTTCCGACTTCTTCAATGTATTTTCTCTCAACGCCGTCAAGCCAGAGTACCTGTGTATAGTTCTGTTCGTTTGCAACTACCTGTGCTTTAAGTGAAGCGGCATAGTTTCCGCTTGTCTTGCACATTCCGAGTCCGCCTCTTACAGCACGTACATAATTTGTCTCTACATATATCTTAACAGGGTTGAGTCCCTCTTTGTAATACGCTCCAACAGGTGAAAGAATTATTACGAAAAGATATTCATTGGAAGGTCTTACACCAAGATGAGCGTCTGTTGCGATTATGAAAGGACGTATGTAAAGAGATGTATTCTCAGCAGTAGGCACCCAGTCTTTTTCAATTTCAATAAGCTTTTTAAGTCCCTCAAGCACAAGCTCCTCGTCAACAGGAGGTATGCACACATGGCTGTTAGAAGCGTTAAGGCGCTTAAAGTTTTCCTGAGGTCTGAAAAGTCTTATCATGCCGTCTTCACAGCAGTATGCTTTCATTCCTTCAAAGACTTCCTGCGCATAGTGCAGAATCATAGCGGCAGGGTCGAGCTGGAGCGGTCCGTAAGGTACAATTCTCGGATCATACCAACCTTTTCCCTTTTTGTAGTTCATCAAAAACATGTGATCTGTAAAAATATCTCCGAAACCCAGCTTTGTGTGATCTGTGGGTTTTTCCTTAGGAGTTTTTGTAAGCTCTACACGGATATCCATCATCTTTTCCACCTTTCTAAATCGAGCTTTCTTAAATTTACATATATTGTAACACTATTTTTTACATTTTACAAATAATAATTTATTAGTTTAAAGGGCTGCCGCATTAAAATTACGGCAACCCTTTAAA
>CALXEM010000035.1 GCA_944387335.1 uncultured Clostridia bacterium
ACATATATTCCCACGCATATGCACAGGCTCACAATTTCTTCACCGCTGACCTTAGTACGCGAACTGTTCTTTTCAATAAGCCCGTCCGCTTTTTCAAAAACTATGTACATAAACGCCGCAAGGATACTTTCCACTGCCAACAGCATTATATCATAAATTCCCCCGGGTATGGCAAGCATCACCGCCAATCCGCATATCAGCAGACTTCCTCCGCATACCAATGAGCATATGATCCTGTTTTTTATCCCGGTTATTCTCTCGAACAGCCAGAAAATTACCATTGCGGACAAATATTTTAATATGTACATTCCCGCACCGGCGCTCAGCATACCAAGTATGACCGCTGCGATTCCCAGATAGCCCACGCTCTTGTCAAAAGCTGCCGCAAACATTGCCGCCGCAAACGGATACGCCCCCAAAACCGAAGCCCGTCCCGCCAAAAATATCAGCCCGGTTTTCATTATATCTTTAAGTCTGGGCAGCCTGAACCTGACCGCCTCAGCCGCCGTTCTCATCCGCGCTGTTCTTAATTCGCTCATCCGTTCCATATCCTTTCAATATTATCCTTGATTTCAATATATGGAACATTATACCATTTTTTACCAATATTTTTTGTCGCAACGAGTTGTCGAATACATAAAAGTTTACGACATTTTCCGAGAATGCAAAAAAAGCACAGCCTTAGCTGTGCCCGTATTTTGTTATATCTGTCAGCCTCCTGGCTTGCATACCTTGCAGGCTTCATATCCCATCTCTTTCGCTCTTGACAAAGTAATCTCTGTCTTTCCTTTTCTAAGAGTACGGCAATCCTCGCGGTGATATTTTTCTCCATTGCCGCTTGAGGCGATCCATACTTTTCGCTCTTGCGCCTCGGATGCCGATGACGAATAGCTCTCAACCGCCGCCTGAACCGGCTCAGGTGTCGGTACAGGAGTAGGGATAGGCGTCGGTATCGGCGTTGGTACAGGAGTAGGAGTAGGCGCCGGCGTAGGTATGGGTGTAGGCGTAGGTATTGGTGTAGGTATTGGTGTAGGTATTGGCGTAGGTGTGGGTGTGGGTGTGGACGTGGGCATTACGGTGGCCGTAGGCGCAGGAGTTGCATTATCCTGCACAGTAGGGTCAGGCGGGAAATTTATTATAAGCACTACTCCCAAAACAAACGCCGCCACGCCGCTTACAAGCGTAATGACACGTTTGTTCTTAACCGCATCCACTATTCCGAAAACAATAAACGGCAAAGACAAATAAAATAGTCCTGCGCCTGCTCCTCCTGTTGCAAACATCATTACAGACAAAATATAGTATATAACAGCTACTATTTTTTTCCACATTTTCCCGCTTCTGAACCCGGGAATAAATCTCAGTACATTTTTCATTTCATTTTCCCTTTCGTAAATACATCCCACCGCAAATTTTACGGTGGAGCTCATCCTTTTTTTGATACAGTTTTTTGATTATTTATTTTTACACTCCTATAATTTTTCACAGCACCTCCCAAAAAATAATTATTTAGCCGATTGTAAAACTCTAAATTCTTAGGTTTTATGCGGCTTTTTTTACTTTAAATATAATGAAATCCCTCCACTTTTGTGGTATAATATACTTAATAAAAAACCAAACTCACCCCAAAAGGAGGAGGGAATTTCATGCGTAATAAGTTTTCGCAAATATCTTTGTTCGATATTTACTCCGATGTCTCATCTGCTATCAATAATCGTGAACCGTCTTTTCTCGATTTACTTGATGAACATCTCGATCTCAGCTCTCTGATTCCTGTTGAATTTTACAGAGCTTTTTACAAGTATACCGGCAGAAAACGTGTTTACTCCCTTGAGAGTTTCATTCGTTTCTTCCTACTCCAGAAATTTATCGGCATCGATAAGGATTCTGCTATGCTGATAACTTTATCCGTCTGTCAAGAATTGCGTGATTTCTGTGGCTTTACTAAGCTTCCCGATGCCGCTAAGATCACTCGCTTTAAACAGGATTTTTGTGATCATCTTGAAAACTTCTTTAATCGCCTTGTAGATATCACAGAGCCCATTTGTCGTGAGCTTGATGAAAAGAAAGCCGATTATCTTATATTTGACACTACAGGCTTAGAGATCCCTGTTGCCGAGAATAATCCTAAATTCTTTAACACCAAACTTAAACAGGCTAAGGCTATACACAAAAAGAATCCCGACTTTGACCCTTACTTAGGCGTATATTCGCTTTTGCCCGATACCGCCGAAAAATCCGACCGTGCTAAACATCAGTACATAAACGGTCATTATTGCTATGCCGTTAAAGCTGCTGTTGTTACTAACGGTCTTGGTATCGTTCGACACATTCAACTCTTTGATGACGAGTTTAAAAAGGCTCATCCCGAGGTTGTCGAGACTAAGTCCGATAATCCCGATGTTGATAAGGAAATCGGTGATTCTACCGCACTAAAGCCCGTTCTAAACGACTTTTTCAAAGTGCATCCGGAGCTGTCTTACAAGACCTTTATCGGCGATTCATCCTTTGATACATACGATATTTATTCTGCACTAAGGCATGACTTTCACTTTGAGCGGGCATGTGTTCCGATAAATCCTCGTAACTCCAAGCAGAAGCAGACGGATGAAAACTCAGCTCCGCAAAAGCCGCTGCCGGTCAATTTTGATAAGAACGGTATCCCGCTTTGCCCTTTGGATAACACCCCGTTTATATCGCTTGGCAAGTCAAAAGGCGCTCATAGATCGACACGCTTTAAATTTGTTTGCCCGAAGTCTAAGCCCGGCGGGAAATCACGCATATGCACCTGTGAGACTCCCTGTACCGATTCTTCCTACGGACGATGTGTGTATACTTATCCGGACAAAGATTTCAGAATGTATCCTGGCATCCTAAGAGGCACGGAGCATTGGGACAACCTGTACCGACATAGAGTAGCAGTCGAAAGAACAATTGATCTGTTCAAAAACACCTTTGACGTTGGCAACCGCCGTTCGATCAATGTTAAAACGCTAAGAGCCGATGCCTACTTGGCAGGGATCATACAGTTGCTTGGAGTTATTCTTGCAAAAGCTTTGCATAAGCCGCATCTGTACAAAAGCATACGTAAGCTTGCCGCCGGCTGATCAACGTTCCTTGCACATTCTTATCTGCATACATCCTTCAAAAAAGCCGAAATCATAGGGCTTTATTCTCATGCTTTCCTTTTTGCATATTTATTTGTATTTTCTGTTGTCTTTATTGATTTTACATTTTTTGCTTCCCAATCACTTCATTTCGCAATCATCTATTATAAGATTCTAAAACATACAGTCGCAGCCACGCAGTTCTGTAACTATTGTTCTACATTTCATCCACAATCTGCATGACAAACACAGCCTATATTTTTAATAAATCATAAAACTTTTATGAATAAAGCTATAACATATACAGTATACCATAGTTTTCTTCAGTTGTAAATACTAAAACTTACATTTTTCATCCTTGTTTCAATATATGTCAGAGTTTCCACTCACTCTCTCTTCTTCAGCTCAACCACCGTTATTTTCTTCCCCAGCTTCACCGCATAATCGATTGTCTGTTTTGTTCCGCGCGAACTTCCGTCCCAAACTGCCAAAATATGATCAGCCATTTCGATCATTTCTTTATTTCTTTTTAACGGCGCTCCCCTTTTATATATTGCATATTTCGGACGCAGTATTGTTTTTGACAGTCTGTGTTCATCAGCGTATTTCTCGGCTAATGCGTCTATTCCCGCCGCACCGCCGCTTATTATGTGATCCGTTCCTTCGGGGATATACGGCGCTATGTCAAATTCCTTTATCGATCTTGATCCGGCTATCAACAATTTCATATAATACCACATCCTTTCAAGCACTTTTACCTAATCAATACCACGCAATATCATTCTTATTATAGCGCAATATTTATGTTTTGTCAACGCATTATTTGGCTTATCTTCAGCGCTGAATTGGACTATAATATTGCTGAGGTGAGATTGACGATATGGATATAGCCGAAAGATTGAGAACCGTAAGAAAATCAAAAAATATCAGTGTCTATAGATTGTCTCAGATGTCCGGTATATCCGAGACGCATATACGAGATCTGGAGCGCGGCGACCGCAATCCGTCGTTTGATACGCTTAGTCGGTTAGCAAAGCCGCTCGGGCTCTCGCTCTCGGAGCTTTTCAATGAGTCAGATACCGCCGCTTTCCTCACCAAGGATGAAAAAGAACTTGTTGAGTGCTTTCGGATGCTTTCACAGGATAAGGCGGATAGCCTGCTCCGCTTTTTGAAAACGCTGGTATGACTGCACATCAAAAAAAGCGCCGCTAATATGCAGGACATTTAAGTGAATTTTTCGTGAACACAAAGCTGCAACACTACCAAGGCTCCTCTGAAAGGGGAGCTGGCAGCGAAGCTGACTGAGGGGTTTTGCCTTTTCCGCTACAGTTCATACAGCGGAACCCCTCCACCGGCTCCGCCGGTCCCCCTCCCCTTTCAGTGGAGGCTTGCATAATCTGCTAATATGATTAAAATACCGCACCTCATGAACTCTATGATTTGTCCGTGCATTAAAAAAAATAACTGTCTGATGTGCAATATCACTAAATTGT
>CALXEM010000036.1 GCA_944387335.1 uncultured Clostridia bacterium
ATAATATTTGCAAGTAAAAATTAAATATAAATTTACTTGTATATTTCACCCCTATTTGTAATTACACTTAAATAGAGGTGAAAATTTATGTTTTCCGTTAAAAAACCACAAAGCTCAAATAAAACAATCCGTATGCCAAATGAATTGATTGATAAATTGCAGAAATTAGCCGATCAAAATGATATTTCTTTTAATCAGCTGGTCGTTCAGTGCTGTGAGTATGCTCTGGACAACATGGCCTCCCCTGAGAAAACCGAGAAATAACAAAAGGCCGCTTCGGCTTTTTTAGAAACAGGACAGACTTTTTCTGAGGCTTTTTGAACATACGCCGTAATTTTAAAATAAAAAACAAAAGACCACCCCTTGATTCATTATAGAACAGGGGTGGTCTTTTTGTCCTAAGCAGTCTGCTTAGTTTTATGTTTTTAAGCTTCGCTGATAAAGGCGAAAAAGCCGGTTACATTCATATTGTCATCAAAATAAAATTTAATAAACCCATTTTTGATACCGTAGACGATTTCTCCGTTTTCATTTACGGTGTTGAGAACAGGCTGTCCCATAATTTTGATCACATCTTCCAGCGTACTGTTTCCGTTAATGCCTTTAAAATGATACCGTTCCTTATTGCCTGCGGGATCATAAGTAACTGAAAAACTCATAATACGGTTATTATCCTGATTGACATTGACTGTGAGCTCCTCAAAATAATGTGAGATTGAAAAATCGTACATATTCTCCTGAGGGGAGGCAGTTTCTTCACCGAAAATATCTCTTATTTCATTAAAATCCTCAAGCAGATAGTTCATATCCATATCCTGAATGGTATCTTCTCGTTTTGTGAGATATGAAGTCATGGCAATGTTCCATTGAGCGGTAGAATTTTCTTCTAAAACGGTAACCTCCGCATAGATTTCATCCTTGCTAAATGTAAGCTTTCCGGTACCTCTGTTTCCCCAGCCGTCATCACTGAATGAAAAAGATACGACATTATCAATAATTTCTGCTGTAATATTGCTCAGCTGAGCGATACGCTGATTCGGATAGTCCGATGTCTTTGTCAGATTAAACCGAATAACAGAATCTTTTACGGTTATGATTTCCAGAGTTGTGCCGCCTTCCAGCTGCTGTTCGGCATTTTGCGTAGTAATATCTTTGCTCTGCCAAATTCCTATATAGCCGGAATAGTCTGTCTGCTCTGATACTGTTAAAGAAGCTGTTGCGTCAGACGATGGAAGATTTTTGTTTGAGACAGAAAAATACCATATCGTAACAGAAGCAGTAATCAAAATAATAATTGACACAAAGGCCGCAATCAAGAATTTTTTTGATGATTTTGGTTTAATGGATACCGAGGAAAATTCCCGTACCTGATTTAATTTCTGCATACAATAGGGACAGAACTCCAATTCATCAGGGAGTTCTTTTTTGCAAAACGGACATTGTTTCATAAAATGACATCCTTTTCTCTATTATTTAATCAGAGATTGTTTTAATTCCAAGACGGTCTGATAACGTTTTTGCGGATTGACTTGAATACATTTTTCGATTACTTTTCTTAATCTTCCCTGATAGAGCACTTTTGACGGGTGCTCACCTGTCAGCATGATGTTGAGCAGTATTCCTAAAGCAAAAATATCTGTTCGCGGATCGCTCTGTGTCATACCGAACTGCTCGGGAGCCGCATAACCCACTGTACCTATAAATTTAGTATCTTCGGAACGATAAGGCTTATAAATACGGGCGGCATCAAAGTCAATCAGAATAACTTTTGAGTCGGTGCGGATCATAATATTTTCCGGCTTAATATCCCGATGAATGATGTGCAAGCTGTGCAGGACTTGTAAAGCGTCACAAATCTGTGATAACACTGCTTTGGCACCTCTTTCATGATAGGTGTTGCCGTCTAAAATATCCGCGACAGTCACCCCGTCAATAAATTCTTCCAGTACTGTACAGCCGTTTTGCTCGGGTATCACGTCAAAGATTTGAGGAATATTGGGGTGATGAATCTCTTTTAATCTGGGGTATGCTTCTGTCAAAAATGGCAGTCGTTTGACAATCATATCCTGATTTAAAGCTTTATGACGATAACGCAGAACGCACCCTTTGGGACTTTGCTTGAGTACGCCCACAAGCTGATATTCTTGAGTCAGGACATTGTCCAGCCATTCCATGTGATAACCCCCTCCAGTCCCAGTTATTGTCTTTTTTATTATAGCATGATACAATCTTTTTGTGGAGGGAATCGAACGATGAAACGCAAACCAACAGAGGAGCTTTTAGAAAAGCTTACTAAAACAAAACAACTTGATGATTATCTGAAAGAAAATAAAGAATTTATGGTTGATTCCTCTTTGTGTGAGTTGTTAAACCAATTGCTCAAAGAAAAAAATTGCAGTAAAATCGAAGCGATCAAAGGCGCTGAACTTAATGAAATTTATGGGTATCAGATTTTCTCCGGCAAACGGATTCCCTCAAGAGATAAGCTGATTTGTATTGCGATTGGAATAAAACTGTCATTGGAAGAAACACAAACCTTACTGAAATCTGCCGGATTTGCTCCGCTTTATCCGAAGCATGAGCGGGACAGTATTTTAATTTTTGGTATTCAGGGTAAAAATACAGTGCCACAAATCAACATGATGTTATATGAAAGAAATCAGGAGACAATATAGCATAATAAAAAAGAAACGTCCATTTTGATGGGCGTTTTTATATTTAGAAAATGTTTTGCTTTTTGGGCGTATTCGCTTTATAATAAGGTTGTAAGTGAAGCCGTTGTGTGATGAATAAAAAGTAATATAACTTAATATAGGAGGGTTAAGTCAATGAAAGGACAGGATAACCGAAAATACGCCATCTATTCCAGAAAATCAAAATTTACCGGCAAAGGTGAGAGCATAGAAAACCAGATCGAGCTTTGCCGCCAACATATCAAGCTTCACCATGACAATGTAACGGAAGATGATATTCTCATTTTTGAGGACGAGGGATTTTCCGGCGGAAATGTCAATCGCCCTCAGTTTCAGGCTATGCTCAAAGAGATCCGGGCAAATCATGTCCAGTCTGTGACGTGTTACCGTTTAGACCGTATCAGCCGTAATGTTGGAGATTTTGCCAAACTGAAAGAAGAATTTGATGATTATAACGTGGAGTTTATTTCTATCCGCGATAATTTTGACACGACAACGCCTACCGGAAGAGCCATGATGATGATGGTTTCCGTTTTTGCGCAGTTGGAACGTGAGACCACAGCAGAACGTATTCGTGACAATATGCACGAGCTTGCCAAGTCCGGACGGTGGTTAGGTGGCACAACGCCAACCGGATATAAAAGTACGCAGATTGTTGGGAGTGTTACGGTAGACGGAAAAGAGAGAAAAGCCTACAAGCTGGACATTATCAAAGAAGAAGCGGAGATTATCAGGCTGATTTTCACGAAATTTATAGAAACCAATTCACTTACCAAGACAGATACTTACTTGTTGCAAAACAATATTACCACAAAGAACGGAAAGAATTTTACCCGATTTTCCATTCGTTCTATTCTGCAAAATCCGGTTTACATGATAGCCGACAAGAATGCATGGGAATATTTTGAGAGTTTAGGCGTAGAGATTTACGCAGAACAATCGGAATTTGACGGTAAGCATGGCATTATGGCATACAATAAGACGATTCAGAAATCCGGTAAGTCCAATCAAATACGGGATATGGATGAATGGATTGTTGCAGTAGGAAAGCATAAAGGCTTAATTACCGGAGCCGATTGGGTAAAAGTGCAGAGTATGCTCAGTCAAAACCGTTCCAAGTCCTATCGTAAGCCCAAAAGCAATGTGGCTTTATTATCCGGTTTGCTGCACTGTGGGAACTGCGGAAGCTTTATGCGTCCAAAACTCAGTCAGCGTACAAATGCACAGGGAGAGAAGATTTACAGCTATCTATGCGAAACAAAAGAGCGCAGTCGTTGTAAACTCTGTAACAGCAAGAATCCCAACGGCAATGAGCTTGACAAGATGATATGTGAGCAAATCAAACTGATTTCTGAGGACAGCTCCAATTTTATCAGGAATTTAGAGAGTGTACAAAGAAAGCTGGAGGGAAATCGGGAAGAATACGACCAGCAGTTAAACGCTCTCAAAAAGGAATTGCAGGAGAGTGAACATCAGATTGCCAATCTGGTGGAAACCTTAGCAAAGACGCCCAACACGCCGGCATTTGACTATATCACCCAACAGATTAACATACTCCATGAAAAGAATGAAAAAATTAAAAATAGGATCAGCGAGTTAGAATCTCTCACAAAAAATCATGTTTATTCCAGCGAAGAGTTTGACAGGACAAAAGAGTTGTTAAAGTCCTTTGGGCAGTCCTTTGGTACACTAACCCTAGAGCAGAAGCGTATGGCGTTGAGAATGTTCATTCGCCGTATTGTATGGGATGGAGAAAACGTCCATGTAATGCTGTTTGGCGACAATGAAGCAGAGATTGACTATACCGATTTAGCAGATAAAAATTTAGAGCCAAACCGAGCGGATAGCGAATGAAATACTCATGTATTTCCGCGGTAAAAAGAAAACGGCGCAGGATGTGTATATAAGCGACCCGATTGACACCGACCGCGAGGGCAATTCAATAACGCTAATGGACATAGTGGCGCAGGAGGACACAATAGCCGACGACATTGACACAAAGATAAAATCCGAGCAGTTATACGGCTTTATAGACCGCGCGCTCGACGAACGTGAAAAGGAGATAGTCAGAATGAGGTACGGTCTGCACGGCAAAACTCCGCTCACTCAGCGTGAAACGGCAAAAAAACTAGGCATATCACGAAGCTATGTGAGCAGAATAGAGAAAAAGGCGCTGGAAAAATTAGCGTGCGAATTTGAAAAATAAAGCTTTGCCAAACCATATTGTCAATAGTATAATAATAAAGGCAAAGCCATAAACTGTTTTCGGAAGTGTGTAAAATATAATGGACAGAAACCAACAAATTTTGGAACTGACTATCATAGCGGGTGAACTGCTCTTAAAAAACGGAGCAGAGATATTCCGTGTTGAGGATACAATGGAGAAAATCGCCGCGGCATACGGCGCTGAGGACTATACCGTTTATGTCATATCAAACGGTATATTTGCAACAGTAAAGAACAAGGACTCATCATACAAGACGCAGATACAGAACGCTCCGCTCTCGCCTGTACATCTCGGACGTGTGGCGGCTGTGAACGAGCTTTCAAGGCAAATTGTAAACGGTGAGCTGTCCTTGGAAGAGGCCACTGAAAAGATGCGCGACGTGTGGAACATACCGTTTACCTCGCCGAAATTGCAGATACTGGCGTCGGGACTGGGCAGTGCATGCTTTTGCTATATTTTCGGCGGTTCTGTAATTGACAGCCTGATTGCGTTTGTATCGGGCATATTGCTTTGGATATTTATGCTTAAAGCGTCGAAAGTAAAGCTTTCAAAGATGATAACGCACATTATCGGAAGCGCGTTTGTAACAATCTGCGGACTTTTGGCGTTTAATTTGGGTATAGGCGAGCACTTGGATAAGATTATAATCGGCTCAATAATACCGCTTGTGCCGGGAGTTCCGCTTACCACCGCAGTAAGAGAATTTTTTAACGGCGACCATCTTTCTGGTACAATACATTTAATAGACGCTCTGCTCATTGCAGGATGTATTGCGATAGGTGTCGGCTCACTGCTTAAAATTGCCGCGATGCTTGAGGGGGTAGCCGTAATATGATGATGCTCCTGCAGGTTATTGCCGCCTTTTTTGCCACAGTTTCGTTTGCTGTACTGTTCCATATACCAAAAAAGGAATACATGTTTGCGGGCATAACAGGTGCATGCGGCTGGCTTGTCTATCTTGCATTCCTTAATCTCTATCCATCGGTTACGGTGGCGTCGTTTATTGCGGCGATTTCGCTTACATTCCTTTCAAGAATTTTTGCAGTGTACAGGAAAACGCCTATAACGATATTTTTAATCTGCGGTATATTCCCGCTTGTACCTGGAGCTGGTATATACTACACGGCGTATCACTTTATTATGGGAGAAAATGCCCTTGCCACTGCAAAGGGTATAGAAACCGCCAAGGTAGCAGTTGCCATAGCGGTGGGAATTGCGTTTGTGTTCTCCATACCGTATAATTTTTTCAGAAGATTTTTTAACAATAGGGAAAAACGGTAAAGCTTATTACTTTAAGTAAATTAAAGGGGCGTATTTGCGCCTCTTTTTTATTGTTTGATTTCATTAAATTGATATGATAATATAAGTATGACAAAAACAGTGTAAAGGAGAGCTTTCACCATGCTTATGGAAGACTGCATCAAGGGAAGAAGAAGTGTAAGAAAATATTCGGACAAGGATATTCCTAACGATGTTTTGAGAGAGATTGTTGATTTAGCTCGTTTTTCACCGTCATGGAAAAACTCGCAGACAGTCAGATATCATATCGTAAAAAATCCTCAGGTAAGAGAGAATATTGCCAACAATGCCGTTATGGGCTTTGGCTTTAACGCTAAGACAATTACAAGGTGCAATGCGCTTGCAGTTGTAACATCTGTCGGTAAAATATGCGGATATGAGGAGGACGGAAGCTTCTCCACATCTAAAGAGGACAGCTGGGAGATGTTTGACGCAGGAATCGCCTCACAGACATTTTGCCTTGCGGCATATGAAAAGGGCGTTGGAAGCGTTATTTTAGGTATCTTTGATGAGGAGAAAATCCGTGATTACATAGATATACCTGAAAACGAGACGGTGAGCGCTCTCATTGCTTTAGGTTATCCGTTAGAGGAGGCAAAGTCAGCTCCTCCGAGAAAAGCAGTTGACGAGCTTTTGGAGATAATAGACTGAGAAAATACAGATAAAACAGGCATGGTTTAAACTTTAAACCATGCCTGTTTTGCGTTTTGTACAAAAGGCTGTATGACATATTTTCCCGATTTGCGTCATAAGAATTATATATCATTTTATGTTTTAAAAGACGCAATCGGGGAGTGATATTGTTTGAAGGGAAATCCTGAGGAGAGAGCAGTTGCTCTCGGAGAATACATAGTACAAAGCGGTACGACTGTCAGACAGGCGGCGACAAAGTTTAAAATATCAAAAAGCACTGTACATAAGGACGTTACTGAGAGACTTAAAAAGATAAGTCCGTCACTGTATTCACAGGTGAGGGAAATTCTCAGTAAAAACAAAGATGAACGCCATATAAGGGGCGGTATGGCGACAAAAGAGAAATACGCCTTAATAAACAAAAATCCGCGCCGTTGATGACGCGGATTTTTTACTGTCAGTGTTTGACTACATATCTCTTTAACAGGAACAGAATGAGCTTGCTTATAATATTTATAAACAAAATTAAAAGTGAGAGGAATGCCGTACCCTCGATGAACGACTGTGCGTCGAGCTGAGGTATGAGCAGTGCCAGAGGCATTGTCAAAAAGTTTGCCAAGAACGATACTGCCGATATTGTTATCATGGCGTTTACAAAGAAATAGCTGTACATCTCCATTATAGTTTCCTGTGTGCTCGGAATATATACCGAAAAGAGCATGTTAAATCTGCTTATGCCGAGCGACTGAGAGACGTCCTCAAGATTTGAGTTGAATTTAGACAGTGAGTTATACGCCAGCAGATACGGAGATGAGAAGAAGTGCACCACGTTTACTATTGCAAGAATAAATACAGTAGAGTAAATCGGAGTGTTGTTAAATGCCAAAACGTATGAAAGACCTAAAACAAGACCCGGTATTGCAAGCGAGAGCATGCTGATAAGGTGTACTGCTGTTCTGGACGGCGTCTTTTTCATTCTTGAGGTGATGTACGCCGCAAAATAGGAAAGGGATGTTCCTATTAAAGCTGTCAAAAGCGCTATTGTTATTGAGTTTATAAAGTATTTGCCGATACCTATCTCGAAGCATTTTTTTACGTTTGCCAATGTTAGCGTCATATCCAAAGGATATTTTTTGACAAAGCTGAGCATTGCAAATGCAAATACAGGCAGACAGATTACAATGAGCGCCGCTATGCATATGATGTATGCCAAAATGTCGCGCTTTTTATTTTTGTTTATCTCATACATCTTTGTAATACTGTTGGAGGAGGTCACCTGACTGCGCTTTAAGTCGATGATAAACGCTATTAACGACGGCAGGAGTATTACCATACCTATTATTGCGCCCTCGGAGAAATTCATAAGACCTACAACTTCGCGGTACATATATACAGGCAAGGTCATCACTTTTCCGCCTGTTGTGAGCGGGACACCGTAATCGGTAAATACCATTGTGAAAACGGCTAAAGCCGAAGCCACAAGCGCCTGACGCATATTCGGCATTGTTATTGCGCAAAAGCATCGCCATTTGGAAAGACCGAGCACCTTTGCCGCCTCATAGGTGGTGTAGTCCTCGTATCTGAATGCGTCGTTGAACATGAGGAAAGCTATCGGAAAAGAGTACATTACAGAACCTGCTATAATTCCGATATATCCGAACAGGTTGATGTTTATGTTAAATGCGTTTGTTATAATTCCGTTATCTCCAAAAAGCAGGACAAGTCCCATACCGTGGGATATACTCGGAATGAGCATAGACACAGTAAAGAGCATGCTCAAAACAGATTTATACCTTATATTTGTCCTGTTAATGCAGTACGCCAGCAAAAACGCAGAGGTTACGGATATCACCGTTGACACAGCCGTTGTGACAACAGAGTTTTTGAGCATTGTAAAAAACATTTCGGAGTCTATTATTTTCGGTATATCCCCGACATGTATATTTGTAAGCAATACTGCGAGCGGCAGGAGCACTGTAACTGATAAATACAGTATCAAAAACCACTTTACAAATTTGAATGCGGTGTTGTTTTTACTCATTTGCATCACCGTTTGTCTTTCCCATATATCTTAAAAGAGATTCATATTTTTTATTGAGCTGTTCTACAACAAAGCTGTTTACATATTCGTTTGCAGGATGTGAGTATATGTTTGCAGGAGTATCTATCTGTTCTATTACGCCGTTGCTCATTACAACTATTCTGTCGCTCAAAAAGAATGCCTCTTCCTGGTCGTGAGTTATAAGCAGCATTGTGGCGTTAAATTTTTTCTGTATAGCTTTTAACTCCGTTTTCATTATTTCTCTGTTTGTCGCATCAAGAGCGGATATAGGCTCATCAAGCAAAATTATGTCCGGATTCATGGCAAGCGTTCTTGCTATTGCCACACGCTGCTGCTGTCCGCCGGAAAGCTGGCTCGGCTTTTTGTTTAGCTGGTCGCTGAGTCCTATCTGCTCGAGGGTTTTAAGTGCTGTCTGACGCGCTGTTGCGGCAGTTTCTTTATGTATTTTCAGGGCGTATTCTACATTTTGCAGGACAGTCATATTCGGGAAAAGAGCGTAGTTCTGAAAAACTATACCCATGCCGCGCTGAGAGCTCGGCATAGAGGAGATGTCCTGTCCGTTTTTTATAATTTCGCCGCTGTCAGCTTTTTCAAGACCGATAAGAATTCTTAAAAGTGTTGTTTTACCGCATCCGCTCGGTCCTATTACTGATAAAAATTCTCCCTCAAAAAGGTCAAATGAAAGCCCTTTGAGTATTTCCTTTTTATCATATGTTTTAACAAGATTTTTTACAGTAAGTTTTGGCTTTAATATTTCCATAAGCTCAATAACCTCTCTTTTTCTGCTGTATCGTCAATGCCTGTCATATCAGCGTATTTGATATTTTCCGGGAAGTTCTTAACAGATGTCTTTTGGTTTTCTATTACCTGTGCCGGAGAAAACGAGTTGAAATCCTCTAAAATAAGCTCGTTTGCAATAAAATCAAAAACCTCGTCGACGCCCTTCTTGTCCCTTTTACCGTCTATTACTACGGCGCCTTCAATCGAATACGGAGAACCCTCCGGCGGGAATATTACAGAAAAATCCATACCTTTATTTATTTCATTTACTGCAGTGTGTGTCATTCCGAGTCCTATTGCTATTTCTCCCTGTATAAGCATCTTTATAGGACCGGAGCCTGATTCTGTAAACTGCTTTATGTTTTTCTGGAGCTTGTCGACATAGTCCAGAGCTCCCTGCTCACCCCACAGGTTTACCCAGCTTTTATAAAAACAATAACCTGTTCCGCTGGATTTAGGGTCGGGCATTGCAATTAGGTTTTTGTACTCCGGTTTTAAAAGGTCCTCGTAGGTTTTAGGGGCCTCAAGGCCGTGCTTTTCCAAAACCTCATTGTTTACGATTATAGCTCCGGAAAGCCTGTCCCACGTAACCCATCTGTTGCCGTTATCCTGAGGAGCAAGTCCGTCAAGATAATTGAGCTTGCTTATACCGCCTATATCGGAGAGGTTGTCCTTTATTTTGTTTAAATAACCTGTTTCAATGGATATAGCTATATCCACGTCGCTCTTTTTGCCCTCAACGGCAATTTTAGTGGAGAGCTTTCCTGTGGACATATACATTACTACAACGTTGTACTGCGGAAATTCCTCGTTTAATTTCTGCTGAAACATATCGTTTCTGTCCTGCTCACAGGTGGAGCAGACTATTATTGTATCCTTTGACTTGGTAGATACTGCCAGAGTAAGCGCTATTGTCAAAGCCAAAAGGCATATAACTACTTTTTTCATCGCATTCATCCTCAATATTTTTATTATTTTGGAAATAAATATAAAGATAATTATATAGCATTTGCGATAAAATAGCAAATAAATTTTATGAGAAATGCTGTGTTTTAATGAATAGTGACAATTACAAATGAAAATGCTACAATTATTTTTGAAAAAGACTTAAAAAAGGAGAAAAAAGGTGCTGATATATGGTGTTCACAGCTCGTGGAACGATTTTTTAACAGACGATATAAAAAATATGCTCGGCGAAATTGAGCAGAAGATAGGCGGTGACTTTACGCCCGAGCGTCCGCTTGTACTGCGTTTTTTTTCGCTTGACTTAAATAAAATAAAAGTAGTCATACTCGGTCAGGACCCGTATAAGCCGAAAGGCGTCGCCACAGGGCGTTCGTTTGAGCCGTATGACTTAAACGACTGGCACGATAAATTTCGTCAGGTTTCCTTAAAGAATATTTTAAGGCTGATTTACCGCTCATATAATGATATAGAAAATTATGAGGATATTCCATCATATACACAGCTTTTAAAGAAGATTGATAACGGCAATTTTCCAATAAAACCGCCGCACGAGTGGTTTGACTCGCTCGAGGAGCAGGGTGTACTGTTTTTAAATACAGCGCTCACCTGCAAGATAGGCGTTTCGGGCAGTCACAGTGACATATGGGCGCCGTTTTCGGACAGGCTTATACAGTATATAGCCGAGCACAACAAAAAAGCGGTGTGGTTTTTGTGGGGAAGTCTTTCAAAACACGCCAATGAGCTTATCGGAGACAGCAAAAGCTACATAAGCCGTCACCCGATGATGTGCTCACAGAAATATGAGGACGATTTTCTCAAAAACAAGTGCTTTTTAGATACGAAAGATATTATAAACTGGCTTGGATAAAGCCTATGAAGGGTTGAGATAACATGCAGGCAAATTTTACTGTAAGGTACGCTGTAATTGACGACTGAGAGAGCCTTGCAAAATTAAGCTTTGAGGACATGGGGTACTATCAGACCGCCGAGCACACACGGCATCAGTTTGAGCGCATAATGAAAACAGGCAGAGACGTTATATTTGTCGCCGTATGCCCAAAGGATGGCAAAGACGACATAGCGGGTTATATCCACGCCACGGACTACGATTTACTCTATACTGGGCACATGAAGAATATTTTAGGACTTGCTGTATCGTCCGATTTTCGCAGAATGGGTATAGGCTCAGCGCTTATAAAAGCTGTGGAGGACTGGGCGAAAGCCGATAACGCCGACGGAATACGCTTAGTGTCGGGAGAGAGCCGTACTGCCGCGCACGAGTTTTACAGAAAACAGGGCTTTACATCAAACAAAAAACAGTTAAACTTTAAAAAGATGTTTTAAATAAACGAGAGGAAGTGCTTTATAAATGGAAAGAATAGCAAGCTTTTGTGTAGACCACAACAAACTTAAAAAGGGAATGTACATCTCCCGCACCGACGGTGACATCGTGACATACGACATCCGCATGTGCATACCTAACGGCGGAGTATATCTTACAAACGGTGCAATGCACACGTTTGAGCACCTGTTTGCAACTTATGTGAGAAACTCCGAGTTTTCAAACAATATCATATATGTAGGACCTATGGGATGCCGCACAGGATTTTACCTGCTTGTGCGCTCAATGGAGCACAGCGACGTTATAGCGCTCACACTAAAATGCTTTGAGTTTATCCGCGACTTTGAGGGTACAATACCGGGTTCAACCGCCGCGGAGTGCGGAAACTATAAGGAGCACGACTTACCGGGCGCTAAGAAAACAGCTGAGGATATGCTGAATGTTCTGCGTGACTGGACTGTACCGATGCTCTCATATGAGTATCACAATAAATAAAATCAGAACAAAATAAGAGGAGGTTTATCTTCAATATGGCATACAATATCGACATATCAGAAAAAATACTCTCTTTAAAGGACGGCGAGGACGCCGCTTCAATTATACTCGATGCGTTTATCGAGGCTAAAAAGCACGACGGCGCCGTAATTACTCTGCCTAAGACAAAGATACACATCTATCCCGACAGAGCGTATGAAAAACACTACTTTATATCAAACAACGACGAGGGCTTAAAGAGAATTGCCTTCCCTGTAATCGGCTGTAAAAACTTGACTGTTGACGGAAACGGCGCAGAGCTCATCTTCCACGGCAAGGTTGTACCGTTTGTAATAGATAATTCCGAGAATATAACAGTAAAAAATCTCTCAATCGACTATGACCGCCCGTTCTTCACGCAGGGACTTATCCTTGAAGCTGACATGAAACACGTTGTGCTTAAAATAGACAAAGAGGAATTTCCGTACAAGGTCGAGGACGGCAATATAACATTTTTGGCAGAAAACTGGAGCCGTACAGGCTTTGAGAACTTTTTGGAGCTCGACATTGAGACAAAAGGTCCTGCTTACAGCATAGGTGATGACTGGACACACGGCAAAAAGGTTGTCTGCACCGAAGTTGAGGACGGTGTTGTGCGCTTTGAAATGGACTTTGCAAAACAGCATAAAGTCGGCAACATGATGGCAATTTCCCACGTTTTAAGACACGTCCCGGGTATATTCATAAACGACAGCCGTGAAGTTAAGATTGATAATGTAACTGTGTACCACGCACCTGCAATGGCGCTGATAGCACAGCTTTCACACAATATAACTCTCGACGGTTACAAGGTTATGCTCCGCGATGGCACACGCCGTTATATCTCTGCAACAGCTGACGCCACACATTTTGTAAACTGCACGGGACTTGTAAAGATAGAAAACTGTATCTTTGAGCACCAGAAGGACGACCCTGTAAACGTTCACGGAATAAATACGGTTATCTCCAGAATATGCGATGAGAACACTGTTGAGGTTCAGTATATGCACTATGAGCAGAACGGCATAAAGCTGTACAAAAAGGGTGATGTAATCTCAATATTAAAGCGTGATACAATGCTCAGCTACTTCAGAGCGACAGTTACAGACGTTTTCTACGTAAATCAGAACTACGTCAGAATTACGCTTGATAAGCCTGTTCCGTCAGACTGTCTGCACGACGCTTTGGAGAACCCTGATGTTATGCCTGAACTCGAGATAAGAAACTGCCGTGCAGGATATAACCGTGCGAGGGGCTTCCTTATCACAACAAACCGCCGTGTAGTTGTAGAGAACAACGTCATCTATTCACCGGGAGCGGGCATACTCATTGAGGGCGATGCTAACTTCTGGTTTGAGTCAGGAAATGTAACTGATGTGACAATCAGAAACAATATATTCGATAACTGCGCTATCACCTCATGGGGTGAGGCGGCAATCTACATAAATCCGAGCGTTGCCGAAGACGCCGTATGCAGTGAGAAATTCCACAAGAACATCACTATTGACTCAAACAAATTCATAAGCTACGACCTTGCAATAGTCGGCGGCCACAGCGTAGACGGACTCAAGTTTATAAACAACACCGTAATCAAATCGGATAAGTATCCGCCTTACCGCAAAGTTGAAAAATGTGTTGATTTAAAGAGAAGTGAAAATATAACAGTTGAAAACAATGTCTGCAAAGGCTTTGATAAAGCGTTTTTGTTCTGATTTTAAACTTTCAACATTTTCAACCTGCCGTTGTTGAAAATGTTGAAAACACAATATTGCGTACAGAAAGGATATGGTCAAACAATGTCAAATGTATGTGAAAAATTTTTAAGATACGTTTCGGTCGATACACAGTCTGACCCACAGAGCACCACCACACCGAGCTCATCAAAGCAGTTAAACCTTGCTAGAATGCTTGAGAAAGAGCTCAATGAAATGGGCGCTTCCAACGTAAAGCTCGACAAATACGGCTATGTGTACGCCGAGATACCGACAAACGTTCCTGAGAAAAATCTGCCTGTAATAGGCTTTGTAGCGCATATGGACACTTCCCCCGACGCTTCTGGTAAAGATATAAAATACCGCATAATCGAAAACTACGACTGCTCCGACATAGTTTTAAACAGTGAGAAAAACATTGTGATGAAAACGTCCGACTTTTCCTCGCTTTTAGACCATAAGGGTAAAACGCTGATAGTTACCGACGGCACAACACTGCTCGGAGCCGACGACAAAGCAGGTGTTGCCGAGATAATGCAGATGGCAGAAAATCTCTTGAGCAGCGACAGCGAAAGACCGACTGTAAAAATTGCGTTTACACCTGACGAGGAAGTCGGTTCTGGTACAGACCACTTTGACGTTGAGGGCTTCGGTGCTGCGCTTGCATACACAGTTGACGGGGGCGCTTTAGGGTCACTCGCATTTGAAAACTTTAACGCCGCCACAGCCACAGTAGAGATAAACGGTATCGGTATCCACCCGGGAAGCGCTAAAAACAAAATGCTCAACTCCCAGGAAGTTGCATTTGAGTTTCATTCCATGCTGCCTGCGTTTGAAAAGCCTGAGCACACCGATGGCTATGAGGGCTTTTATCACTTGAACAATATCACGGGCGCAATGGAGAGAACCTTCATGACATATATAATCCGTGACCATGACAGGGATATTTTTGAGAAGAGAAAGGCATATATAAAAAATGTTGCCGATTATCTGAATAAAAAGTATCCATCAGCGCCGATAAATCTCACAGTTGAGGACTCCTACTACAACATGAAGGAAGTTTTAAATGACCACATGGAGATAGTGGACACAATGAAAGAGGCAATGGCAAATGTGGGCGTTGAGCCTATCGTAACGCCTATAAGAGGCGGAACAGACGGTGCAAGACTCTCGTTTATGGGACTGCCTTGTCCTAACATCTGCACAGGCGGATACAACTGCCACGGCCCGTTTGAGTATGCTGTTGTCGAGTCGATGAAAAAGACGGTTGAGATACTCATGGAGACAGTAAAGCTCTATTCAAAATAATCTATATCTAAACAAAAGGACAAAGCGGTTATTGCCGCTCTGTCCTTTTTTTTTAATACTCAATGTAATTGAATTTATAAAGGAGGTGTGCTATTCTTAAGATATTATTTACACAACCACCATTAAAGGAGGTGGTCAGGCTATAGGCGTAGCCAATCTTATTACAGATGATACTTCAGACATTACTGACATTGATATTGTGAAAGGAAGTATTATCTATGAAAAATACTGTGAAAAAGGAATTTCCTATACTTGAATTTGACCAGAACTCTAAGGCGAAAATCAATCCGTCAAACTTAACTGCAAAAGCAGATGTACCGGAATGCTGCGTCATAACATTTTTCGGAGATGTAATTGACGAGTTGCTTCAGG
>CALXEM010000037.1 GCA_944387335.1 uncultured Clostridia bacterium
ACCGTTATATTCCCAAAAACGGCTTAAAACTATCCACCAAGGTCAGTATGGCTGTTTCTGACCGGTTCTGTATGGTGAAGATGATTTGTTTGAATTTATAGTGTTTTCACTTTATACGAATACAATATTTCTATTATTACAACAATATTGACTTAAAAGAAAGCCGAGATATTGCCGTACAATGTTTCCTCGATGGACTCCATGCAGAAATAAACAACAATACAAAGACTAAATCAATATAAATTACGAACTGCAATTTTAAATCAGAGGGAAGATTATTGATGAAAAAAACAACGAATTATTCACAACTATGCCCGTAGGTAAAGCAGTTGCAAAACTTGCTGTACCTACGGTAATAAGCCAAATTATTGTTATTTTATACAGTATGGCTGATACATTCTTTATCGGTCAGACAGGAGACCCGAACCAACTGGCGGCTCTATCCATTGCATTTCCGATATTTACTCTTTTGACTGCTGTCGCCAATTTATTCGGAATAGGCGCCAACAGCCTTATCGCAAGAAGCTTGGGACAAAACGACGAAGCAACTGCCAAAAAGGCCTCCTCTTTCTGTTTTTGGGGAAGTATTATTGCAACCGCCGTGCTCTCAATTCTTCTTGCTATTTTTATGAAGCCTATCCTCACCTTTGCAGGTGCTGACAGCCCCACATTTAACCCGACTAAAGACTATCTCTTATATGTATTTGTAATAGGCGGTATTCCAACAGTTGCGGGACTTACATTGGGACATTTGGTACGTTCTGTCGGTAAAACAAGAGAAGCCGGTATAGGCTTGGCTATCGGCGGAATACTTAATATAATTTTGGACCCTATCTTTATTTCAGTATTCGGCATGGGTATAGCAGGTGCTGCTGTTGCAACAGCCCTTTCAAATACCATTTCCGCTTTGTATTTTCTTTTTGTACTCTTTAAAATGAGAAAAATCTACTGCATTACCATTGCACCTAAGCATTTTTCTCTTGAAAAGAAAGTATCTCTCGGCACATTGTCAGTAGGATTTCCTGCCGCTGTTTCTGTTATGCTGGTTTCCTTTTCTATTTCTCTTTTGACAGGACTTCTGTTAAGACACGAGGGCGGAAATATTCTCGCAGCCGCTTATGGTGTAACTGCTAAGTGCGGTACTGTAGCATTACATATCAGTATCGGTATCGCACAAGGTGTTATGCCTTTAATCGGTTACAGCTACGGCGCAAAGGACCACAAGCGTGTACACGACGTAACAAGACTTTCGTTTATTATTTTATGGATTTTCTCCATTGTATTTCTTGCCGTTGTACAGTTTATTCCTGATACTATTATCAAGCTCTTTATCGACGACGCACAGACTATTGCTGCAGGTGGAGTATTTATTCGTCGTTGGTCCTGGTGTACTATCGGAATGTGCTTGGTTGCAATGTACGATTCTATTTTCCAGGCTGTGGGCAAATGGAAAACCTCTCTTGTTGTCGCTGTACTGCGTTTTTGCATCATCTTCCCTGCGCTTTGCTTCGGACTCGATGCACTTTTCGGCTCAGACGGACTTATGTGGGTACAGCCGATTACAGATACAATCGCACTGTTAATTGCTATGGCGTTCTTTAAACGCTTCAGAGCATCACTTGCTCACAAGCACGCAAATGAACCTCAAACACCTGCGGTACAGCCTACTTCAAACAGAATTATTGCTATCAGCCGTGAATTCGGAAGCGGCGGAAGAACTATCGGTAAAGAGGTGGCTTCAAAGCTCGGTATTCCGTGTTATGACAGCGAGCTGATTGAAAAAATTGCCACACAGAGTGGATTTGCAAAAGAATATATAGAAAAATACGGTGAGGAGGCATTCTCCAATACCTTATATGAAAATGCACTCGCTGTAAGAGACCGCGACGGACAGTCCGCCGCAGATAAAATCTGGCTTGCTCAGAAAAAAGTCATTACAGATTTGGCTGAGAGCTCTTCCTGCGTAATTGTAGGACGCTGCGCCGATTACATACTGCGTGATATAGCCGACTGTCTTACAGTATTTATCCACGCATCTGATGAGCAACGTGCCGAGCGTATTGTATCGGTTTACGGTCAGCGTGATCAGGCTCCTGCTCAGCGTCTGCACGATAAGGACAAAAAGCGTGAAGCATATTACGAGCTCTACACAGGAGCTAAATGGGGCGTCGCAGAAAACTATGACATATGTTTGGACAGCGGTGTTCTCGGAATTGATAAATGCGTTGAGATAATAAAAAATCTGTACTGATTAAAACCAATACTGTACAGCTTCAAAATTGCCTGTATAGCGCAATTAAAGGGTATATCTCAGATTACTTTAAATCTGAGATATACCCTTTTCTCTTGTTTTAAAAATATATGTGATATGTGCTTGGCAGGCATATGTCGTCTACATTACCTTTGCAGGATTTACATGAATCATTATATGTTTAATGTCAGGGAATTGGTGTTCCACATCATAGTGTACCTGTTCAGCAACTTCGTGGGCTTCATTTAAAGATTTTTGTCCGTCCACCTGAATTTCCAAATCAATATACACTTTATTTCCGAACATTCTGGAACGAATCATATCTACACATATTACACCGTTTTGAGCAGATACATATTCACTTAGTTCTTTCTCATAGTCCTCTCCGCAGGAAGTGTCCATAAGCTTAACAACAGCGTCTTTCATAATATCATAGGATACTTTTAAGATAAACAGACATATAACAACGCTTGCCACAGAATCCAATACAGGAAACCCCATCATTGAACCGGCAATACCGATAAGAGAACCTATTGAAGAAAATGCGTCGGAGCGGTGATGCCATGCGTCTGCCAAAAATGCACTTGAATTTATGAGCTTCGCATAATATCTTGTATACCAGTACATAGCTTCCTTTCCGACAATGGATATGATTGCTGCTATCAAAGCGATTGTACCCGGAATTGCAAGCGTCTCATAGTTTTTATAAAATATGTTTTCAAGTCCCGTTTTGCCTATGCCCAATCCCGTTATCATTAAGACTGCGCCCAAAATCATTGAGGCAAAGGATTCCAAACGTTCGTGCCCATACGGATGGTCGGAATCAGATGCCTTTTTGGAAATCTTAACACCAATCCATACTATAAGCGTGGTAAGCACATCAGAAAATGAATGGATAGCATCCGAAATCATTGCTCCGGAATTTCCCACTATTCCGGCAAACATTTTAAATCCGGAGAGAATGGCATTACCTATAACGCTGACTAGGGACAGTTTTCGAATGACTGATGCTTCATTCGGTATTGTTTGTTTCGTACTTAACTTGATTTCTTTTTCTTTTTTTGCTGTCATAAAAGAATCCTCCTAATTGGTACCGTATAAAACGGTGTTGATTTCTCTTATGGCACCTCATCGAGATAAGTATGTTCCAAAATAAATACAAAAAGCATCCGTGGAACATACAACTGTCCCACAGATGCTTTAAAATCATCTGCTGCCGCTTTGGCGGCCCGGCCCCATACCCATTATATACGGGCATCGCCTGCTCAGTTTGTACTGTTGATCTCGCATCCAAAAAGGATGTAATGCAGTGCAAAGAGTTTATTTATTTTATTATATATTATTCAATCTGTCAAGAGAATGTTACTGTATATTTTAATAAAAGCTAACTCGCTAAAAACTCCTTAGATATTTTCTGTAAAAAAAAAAGAGATTTGAAAACATAAGCTCCAAACCTCTTTTATCTTATAAGTAAATTTGCATTTTAAAGCATTGCAAAGCTCTTTTATTACTTGCAGTCCTTATCCTCCCAATCATCAGGGAGAGTGTGCCATTCGGGTGTCTTTTTATTTGACTTAAAAAAACTTTTTATTTTATCCAGTATACTTTCTACAAAGTGAAACCAAATCTGCCCGAGTATAAACACAACTATTAAAACAAGTAAAATTGCTCCGATTTCTCCTAAAGGCATGGCTTAACCTCATTTAGTGGCAAAGCTGTTTTTGAAAAATTCGGTAAACGCCGCAAGCTCATCGTCCTGTGATACATAGACATACAAGCTTTCATCGTCAAGCCAGTCATATGCGTTTATGCCGATATACCCTTTCCTGTCAGGATAGATTATAAAGGCGTCAGTCGGATATTTGTTACGGTATGCCTTGTGAATTTCTGAGCGACGATAATATGTAGGTTCAGAACATCCTGAAAGATCAGGCACTGTCGGCACAACTACAATAGTTTGCTCTGCCTCGTTCCAGCCGACAATTAAGTTTCCTATCTTCGTCTTACTGCCGTGAACAAATCCGTAATTAAATCTCGATACGTCCTCGGTGTAGCCAAAAATAATTCTGTACTTATCTCCGTCCTTTACAACCTGATTGAACAACGCACGCATTTTTTTAGCATTTGCATTGCTCTTTTCCATATCAATCTCAGGTCCTTTGAATAATCTGCTGAAAAATCCCATGTCTTGCTCCTCCTTAAAATGTTTTTATGCCTGTTTTAAAGCATAAATAAAAACAAATATTTATTTTTATATTTATTATTGGTAAAATAAAATCCGTCTGAATATTGCCCCGAAAAACAGTATTCGGACAGATTTATTTTTAATTTTCTGTCATATTTTCCTGTGCCTTTAGCTTTTCCAAACAGTCTACTATTGTGTTGATTTGAAATTCCACTGTTTCGTCAGCAACCTCGGGCACAAACAGCGGCAGAGTATCGGGGATAGCTCGGCGGACTATCATTGCAGTAAGGCTTAAATTGGTGAAAAGGCTTATCTTCTCATCACTCGCCTTTATGCCGAAGCACTCTAATATCTTGCCGAAAAGGCAGCGCTGCTTTTCACGAAAAGCCTTATAGCTTTCCTTGGAAAGACGTCTGAAAATGAGCTGCTGTTCCTCAACAGTCAATACAGCAATGCCGCTTTTCTCACCGTAACAGCAGGAATGAAGAAACGTCTTTACCGCGTCGCGCCAACTCAATGAATCGTCCTCCATAAGCTTTTTGGCGTATTCTACTATTCTAGGCTGTTGCATATAGAGCATCTCGACAACAAAATCCTCCTTTGTCGAAAAAAAGGAGTAAAAGAATGTGCGTGAAATCCCCACCTCTTTATATATCTGCTCAACAGTCGTATGCTGTATGCCCTGCTTTGACATAAGCTTGAGCCCCACGGTTATTAAAGCTTCCCTTATTCGTTTTCGTTCCTCATCGGAATATGCTACCTTTGGCATATTGCCCTCCAAATAATAAATACAAATTTAAAAATTTATCTTTATATTAGCATATGCAAAAATGCAATGCAACAGCTAAAGTAAAAAATTAAAATATAAAACCGCTTTATATTTTACCGTAATGTCTTATAATAAAGTAAAATAATTATTATATATAGGTGGTGACAAAGTAAAATGAAAATCGGAATTTTTACAGATTCGCACTATTCCTCACAGAAAGTAACCTGCTCAAATCGCTATAACAGCAAATCACTTCAAAAAATTAAAGAGGCTTACGCATATTTTAAATCCCAAAACTGCGGTCTTGTCATCTGTCTTGGAGATATTATCGACAAAGAGAACGACCACATCAAGGAGATAGAAAACTTAAAAAGTGTTGCCAAGGTTATACAAAACTCAAACATCAAAACAATATGCCTTATGGGCAACCACGACGCGTTTTGCTTTGATACGGACGAATTTTACAGCATTTTAGGCACTTGCCGTCCTGAAAACATATCCGAGCATGACAGCCTGCTAATCTTCTGCGATGCGTGTTATTTCCATACAGGTCAGCACTACAAGCCCGGAGATTCCGACTGGACCGACACCTTTTACCCGCACGCCGAACAGTTAAAGGAGTGTATTGCAAGACAGGATAAAAATATATACATCTTTATGCACCAGAATATTGACCCCTCTGTGCCGCAGACGCACTGCCTTTCAAATGCCGATGAGCTGAGAAGAATATTTGAAGACAGCGGCAAGGTGAAGGCTGTATATCAGGGGCATTTTCACAGCGGAAACACTTCCGAAGTAAACGGCATAAAATATGTCACCTTTCCTGCAATGTGCGAGAGGGAAAGTGCGTATTTTACGATAGAGGTATAGGCTCTTAAATTTGATTAAATCATCGGATTGCTGTATAATTGGTATGCTTGTATAAATCATCCGAGGTGATATAAATGGATTATATTGACGAAAACTATGAGTTTTGCAGAAAGCTCTTACTCAGCGACGAGTATGTCCTTTGGGAGGGCAGACCTGAAAAGGGAAATGCGTTTTCCGGCAGGGATATGGCGCTTCTTCCGTTTTCGCTTATATGGCTGGCGTTTTCTCTGTTCTGGGAGTTTACTGTAATATCCAGCGGAGCTCCTATTATGTTCGGACTGTTCGGAGCACCGTTTGTGCTGATAGGTATATATATGCTTTTCGGAAAATCTCTTTCCGGTCCGCGTCTTAGAAAAAAGACCTTTTATGTAATTACCAATAAAAGAATTATCATGAAGCGCGGCGACCGCATTGAGATATATGAAAAAGAGGATATTCCTCCTATGAATATAAAGATGCATAAAAACGGCAACGCCACAATTTATTTCTGCGACGATATGTATACGCGAAACGGACGAAGCAGATACATATATATTTCACTGGACAATATTTCAGACGTTACAGGCGCACAAAACGCCCTTGCAACTCTTATGGACAGCGAAGACTAAAAAACAACGACGGGATATCCCGTCGTTGTTTTGCTATATTCCCTTTCTTATCGCTACAAATATCGGCGGACAGTTCGGTCTGTTTACAAAACGGCTGACTACCGCCGTATATTTTTTTGAGTCCATATTCTCCACAAACTCAAGCAGTGCGTCGCGCTCCTCAAATCCGCTTTCTCGCCCATAGTATATACATAGGCTCATTATACCCTTATCGCTCAAGAGCTCCAGTCCCTTTTTTACCGCCTCAATGCTCGTGTCCGGCTTTGTTGATACGCTGTGGTCAGCTCCCGGAAGCCAGCCGAAGTTAAACACAATGCAGTCAACACTACCGTCTTTTGCGTATGCGTCCATATTTACATGGCTGTCATGTATCACCTGCGCGTTTTCTATGCCGTTATCGCTTAAAAGCGCCTTTGTGCTCTCTATCGCCTCGGGCTGTATATCAAACGAGAGCACTTTTCCGCTTTCTCCGACTAACTTTGCCAGAAAAAGTGTGTCGTTTCCCCTGCCCGCTGTTGCGTCGATACAGAAGTCGCCCTCTTTTACATATTTTTTTATAAAGTCGTGCGCCAAAGTCACTGCTCCGTATGTAGATGCCATAATGTCCCCCGTTTTTATACTATCCTTAACTTAAACACATAGTCCGCTTTTACGGCTTTAGGCGTGAATACCGCACGGTAAAGCGATTTTCTGCCCTGCCAGTCGGCTATTATTTTTTTGTCCTCAAGCGGTATTGCCTCTATTTTAACTGAGTATGCCCCGCTCTCAAAACAAATCTCAGCGCCGTTTACATTAAGCTTTGAGTCCGAAACCTCCGGCTCATCCGCAAGCGTCAGATTAAACTCTATGCTCTCAGGCTTTAAAAGTGACACAGTATCGGTCAATTCAAAATATCCCTCTTTACCGTATTCATGGACAATATCACGCTCAAAGCTCTTTACTCCCGCCTCTTGCGGATATGCATTTTCTACATTCAGCGAAAATTCGCACCCTGTGTGCCCGAATGTACAGCTCACATTCTCAGCTTTATACTGTTTTCCGAAACTCTGCATATATCCCGCTATCGTCGGCAGATTGTGGTACGCTGACTGCATTGTCCATATCGTGTATCGCTCGTCGCTGAAAGTCTTTGCCGTGTATTCCTCAACGCCTGCATCTATTATAACAGGTTTTTTGTCCTTATACACCACAAAACAGCCGACATCGTTGTGGTTGTGGCTTTCGCAGTTGTGCCCGCCCTTGAACGCCGTGATAATTTTTCCGACAACATCTCTTGAAACTCCGACCTGCAAATACTGAAGATACGTCTGCCTCTCCTCTATCGAGGTGTTTTCCTCGGAAAACTTCTTCATCTTGGAAAAATTGAGCGCATTTTTTATAGTGCGCATACAGAAAAAGCGGTTCGGGTCCTTTTGAGAGGCTGTAACAAACATGCGCGCGCCGAATGAAGCGAGCGGAGTAGAATTAACTCGCCTGCCGTAGCGGTTTATAAGCTCGGCTGAAATTACAGGCGACGGTGAACCGTCCGCAAAGTTTATAAATATTCTGTCAAACAGATGTGCGTGCATTATGTATTTTCCAATATTCTTTATAAGCGGCTCGGAATACACATCAATCTTGCCGTTTGAAATGCTGTACAATATCTCCAAAGCGTCGAACAGCGAAGCACCCGCCGCGTTCCAGTAGCCCGGTCCCTCGTCACAGCCGCCGTCAGGCTTATACTCCGCAATAAAGCGGTCAAGTACACCCATAAACTTCTGCATGAGCGTTACTTTTGTGACGCCGTCAGCGAATATATGCGCCGCGGGTATGCAGTTTGAAATAATCCACGGAACCCAGTTGTTAACAACGTGTCCTTTATAGCCCATCCACGGCATCTCAGAGCCGCTTAAAAACGGTTTAAATATACGCCTGTCAATCTCGTATTTAACGCGCTCGTTTATATACGGGCTGATTTTATCAAACTCGTCACCGAAAAGGTAAACCGCCCAGCTGAGCACGGACGCTGTTTCACCCGCAAATAAATCCACAAGATCAAAATTTACCGATTTCGGCAGACAATCCACAATTTTGCCGAGATACATCTGGTTGTTGTGTGCGGGCACCACCCATGAAAACTCATCGCATATGCAGTAAACGTAGTCTAAGATAGTCTTTATAAATCTGCCCTCGTTCTCACAGCACTCAGCTATCAAAAGACTTGTAAGCTCATTTCGCCTTAAATGATACGGGTCCTCGTAGTTGGTTCTGTTTCCGTTTTCAGCGTATTCCATATACCCCGACGCCGTAAGCATAGGAATAGGCTTTTTGGCTATTTTCTGAGCCTTTTGTATGTAGTAATCCTTTATCTCACTGTCGACATTATCCCATATCTGTCTTTGAGAGCGTTTTGGAATTATGTCCAAGCTCTCCTTATTTGATATAAGTACATCTTTTAAAAAATATTCCGAGCAAAATCTCTCAAACATGTTCTTCTCCGCCTTTCCACCAAAATCCGAACTCATATATCTGCACCTTTAAAGAGGTTAAATTATTAGTTTTAGTTTATATCCTCCCACATTAAAAATCTATATGATTTTTGTTCAAAAACATGCATAATTTGCTGATAGGAACGCTTTTTCCAAAATAAAACAGCGGAGAATATTCCCCGCTGTTTTGTCTGTATGATTTTATATGTGTTTATTATCCCAAGAGCTGATTTTACAGCTGCAAGCAGACCTCAAAAGATAAATTCACAAGACTTCTTCTGATTTCTTCCCTGCTGGTCCATCTGCGCGAATCCCATTCCACGCCGCTTAAATCGTCGCCGCCGAACAAGATTTGCCCCAAACAGACATTTCTGAATTTTGAAACTGCAAAGAATGCCGCGGCTTCCATTTCGACTGTAACACAGCCCTCCGAAACTCTGAGCGCAATTTTATCCTCAGTTTCTCTGTAAAAAGCATCGGTAGTCCATGTCTTTGCCTTGATAAACGGTATATTTTCATGGGTAAAAAACTGCTCGATTGTGCTAACCGCATGTTCATTACACTCAACTTCTCTTGACGGAGCAACATAGTGATACGAAACGCCCTCGTCTCTGACTGCGGAATACGGCAAAACCAAATGTCCTACCTGAATACCCTTCTGTAACACTCCGGCCGCCCCGCAGACAATGAACTTTTTAAATCCCATTACAATCAGCTCTTCCAACAATGCAGCTGAACCGGCGGCACCTAAAAAGCCCTGAACAAGTCCTACCGGTTTTCCCTTGTAATCCGTTTTATAT
>CALXEM010000038.1 GCA_944387335.1 uncultured Clostridia bacterium
TCTCAAGTACGCCCTCCTTGCGGATACCTCTTTTCATATCGTTTTCAAGCCTGTTTTTAAGGTTTTCCTCGTCTGCAATAAGTGAAATAGATTTTACACAGCAGTTTTGAACGTCCAGCATTTTTAAAATATCGTCGATTATGCTCTGCTCGTGCATAACCCAGCAAAATATTATCTTTTTATATTCAGAGCAGTGAATAAAGTTATTTAGCAGATAACATATATTATCCACTACCATCTCTTTGGTTTCGTCTGTAACCTTAAATGGGTCGGCATCCCAGCACCAGTCACCGTCTAAAAATACGCTGTCAGGTAATTCAAGCTTTAAATTTTGGCTTACCGTTGTCTTTCCTACTCCCATTGTTCCGCCTATCAAAAATAAATTTTTCATATTTTTATTTTCTCCTCCTGTAAACTCATAAACGTATGTTTACGCCTTGTGTCCGCCGATTTTACCGTTTCTGTCCTTGGCAGTTGCTCCCTCTTCAAAATTCATACCCTTTAAAATGGCGTTTTTTCCGAATTTCTTTTTTATGCTGAGCATGGCTTTCTGCATTTCTTTTTCCTTATCACGCTTTGCCTTATCCTCTTTTAATTTTTCTTCCTGAGCTGTGTAATCTGTAAAGAAATCAAGCTGAGTGTACTGCGGCTCATCGGATATACTGTTTTCATCCACAACGTGATTTGCCGTTATATTTATGCGGCGCACAAGCAGATTTTTATCAGCTATTTTTTCAAACAGCTCTGTTGCCGCGTCTATAATTTCCTTTGAGGACGAAGTGTAATGTCCTAAATTTGCGGTGGAATGCGCGTGCTTCGGTATCGCCCTTCCGTAATGGTCGAGCGTTATCTCGCCTTTATACTGCTGTCTGTTCTCATAAGTCGCAAGATTTTCCCTGTCATAGCCTATTGTCAGTATTATCTGGTCTGTAACAAGCGACTTATCCACCAGATCAAGCGCCATGAGGTCAGCCATTTCACGCACTACAAGCCTTGTTTTCTCAAAATCATACGGGCAGTGAAGCACCTGCCCTGAACATATACTGTTTGACTCGGGCTTATATGCCTTTATATCGGCAATGGTGCACGGCTCCCAGCCCCACGCATGGTCTATGAGCAGTTCTGCATTTATTCCGAACAGCTTATACAAAAGCGCTTCGTTGTAATAGTCAGTCGGCTTTCCGAGAGAACAGCGGGCAATATCTCCCATTGTATATAGTCCGTGCTCCTCAAGCTTTTTTGCATAGCCTTTTCCCACACGCCAAAAGCTCGTAAGCGGCCTGTGATTCCACAGCTTGCGGCGATAGCTCATTTCATCTAACTGCGCTATTCTCACGCCATTTTTGTCAGGTTCTATGTGCTTTGCCTCAATATCCATTGCCACTTTGCACAGATACAGATTAGTGCCTATTCCCGCAGTTGCCGTTATACCTGTTGTGTTCAGCACATCTAAAATTATCCTCATTGCAAGCTGACTTACAGAAAGTTTATATGTCTTGAGATAGTTTGTAACGTCCATAAACACCTCGTCAATTGAGTACACATGTATATCCTCGGGCGCGATGTGTTTTAAATAGACGTTGTATATCTCTGCGCTTATCTTCATATAATGCGCCATTTGAGGCACTGCGACAATATAGTCTATCTCATATTCAGGATGTTTTAAAAGCTCTGTATAGTCGTAGGATTTGCCAACAAAACGTTTGTTCGGCGCTAATTTCTCACGAAAGGCGTTTGCCTCTCTAACTTTCTGTATAACCTCAAAAAGCCTCGGTCTACCACCTATGCCGTAAGTTTTCAGCGACGGCGAAACAGCAAGGCAGATAGCCTTTTCCGTGCGGCTTTTGTCGGCAACAGCTAAATTTGTAGTCATCGGGTCAAGTCCCCGCTCAATGCACTCCACTGATGCATAAAAGGACTTTAAGTCAATAGCAAGATATATTCTGTTTTCCATTTTCCTTAAAGTCCTCCTTTTTCTTATATGTTTTATTCTACGGCTTTACAGCTCGTACTGCAATAAACGATGGTATATTGTGCTCAAATAAATTGCCCTCTGAATTTGTGTCCTCATAAAGATCTGTCAGCCTGAATCCCGCTTTGAGCTGACCGCCGACCTGTTCTTCAAACGTATGCGAAAACTGTATTCCCCAGTCATTTTTTATTGACTCCTCGTACAGCTTTTTATCTTTCAGCGGATTATACGGCAGAGAATATGTTACGCGCTCCTCATTTTCATCAAAGATATAGTTAATTCCTATATCGTATCCTCCGATAAGAATGCCGCCTTTTTTGAGCACACGAAAGCACTCTTTAAAGACAGGCTCTACCTTTTCAATATAGCAGTTTGACACAGGGTGAAATATAATGTCAAAGCTCTCATCTTCAAACGGGAGCGGTTTTGTCATATCCGCCTGTATTATTCTAACATCATAGCCCTCTCTGTCAGCTACTTCTCTTTCGCTTTCGCACTGCTTTGCGGAATAGTCCAAAACCGTGCACTCGGCGCCGAGCGCTGTAAATATCGGAATTTGCTGACCGCCTCCGCTGGCAGGTCCGAGCAGTTT
>CALXEM010000039.1 GCA_944387335.1 uncultured Clostridia bacterium
GCTTGCCGCCCAAAGAACGGGCGTCATTCGGCAAAGCCGAACCGCAAAACTTTGCGTTGTGCGAAACCGTTGGATTTTGCTTGCCGCTCAAACGTCGAGCGGCATTCGGTAGAGCCGAAGCGCAAAACTTTGCGTTGTTCGAAGCCGTTGGATTTTGCTTGCCGCCCAAAGAACGGGCGTCATTCGGCAAAGCCGAACCGCAAAACTTTGCGTTGTGCGAAACCGTTGGATTTTGCTTGCCGCCCAAACGGCGAGTGGTATTCGGAAGAGCCGAAGCGCAAAACTTTGTGTTGCGTGAAACTGCGAGCTTTTACTTGCTGTTAAAGCACAAAACAAAGATTTACATACTGTGGAAAGTGCAGTTTTATGCGGCACTTAAACGGCAAAATATAAGCAGGACAAATATAAAACAGGATAGCAGAGAATACAATATTTAATATAGATAAAAACGGGCTCGAAAGAGCATGTTTAACGGTATGAATTTTAAGGAAATTCACGCTGTTAAACTAAAAATAAGTAATATCAATAAGGAGTGGGCTTTTTGGAGATACTTTCAAAGGATAAATACAGCGAATACGAGGAGTTTGTAAAAAACCATCCTAACGGTACATTTACTCAGAGTGTAAAGTGGACAGGTGTAAAAAGTAACTGGGGACATGAGATAGTAGTTTCAAGGGACAAAGACGGAAAAATAGTTGGCGGATGTCTTGTACTTATACGCAAAATTCCTGTAATAGGCACCTCTTTTCTGTATTCTCCGAGAGGACCTATCTGCGATTTGCACGACGAGCACGTTTTAGCTGACCTCAAAAAAGGTATAGACGAGCTTGCAAAAAAATACAGGGCACATCAGTACAAAATGGACCCTAACACACTTATGAGCGACAGCGAGTTTATAGACATAGCAAAAAAACTCGGATTTAAACAGTTCTACGGTCCTGAGGGCTTTGAGACTATCCAGGCGCGCTTTAATTACAGGCTGTACCTTAACGGCAGAAGCGAGGATGAGATATTCAAGGCGCTCACACAAAAGACAAGATATAATATACGCGTTGCTTTAAAGCACAATGTAGAGATGCGTGTTGTAGGCGAGGAGCATTTGGACGACTTTATAAGGCTCATGCAGACAACAGGCGAGCGTGACGGCTTTAACACAAGACCTAAGGAATATTTCAGAAGAATGTTAAAAGCGCTCGGCGAAAACGTGAGAATGTATATGGGCTTTTATGAGGGTAAAGCAGTATGTGCGGCAATCACCACAAACTATGCGGGTGAGACCTGCTATGTGTACGGAGCTTCCGACAATGCACACAGAAACGTAATGCCGAATTACCTCATGCAGTGGGAAATGATTAAATGGGCGATTGAGACTAACTGCCGTGTATATGACTTCCAGGGAGTTTCAGGCATAATAGAAGAGGGCAGTCACATGTACGGACTATACAGATTTAAAAAAGGCTTTAACGGAACACTTGACGAGCTTGCAGGCGAATTTGATTATTATTACCGTCCCGTTGCCAAGAAAGCGGTGGATATAGCCGAAAAGCTCAATGTATCGCTTAGAAACTTTAAAAGAAAGCTGAAAAAATAAAAATTAACCTCAAATTGAAGAAAAAAGTGCAAAAAATTTAAAAAAATATGGAAATATTAAAAAAAACGTGGTAGAATAAAGTTAGATTATACATTATACATATTCTTGATAAAGAATAGGCAATGCGCTTTGTGTAATGTACCTACAAAATCAATTCTATCCAACAATTTAAAAAGCTATTTTGCAGGCAAAAGGAGGCTTTATTATGAAACTTATACTTGCAATCGTTTCCAGTGATGACAGCGGCGTTGTATCTCAGGCTTTGACTAAAGGTGGATTTTCCGTTACAAAGCTCGCCACAACAGGTGGATTTTTGATGAGCGGAAATACTACTTTTATCATCGGTGTAAATGACGATAAAGTAGACGAAGTAATCGAGATTATCGGCAAACACAGCAAAAAGAGAAAACAGATGGTTCCTTCCACAGCTTCCTACGGAATGGGTATGTACACATCGTTCCCTGTTGAGGTAACAGTAGGCGGAGCTACACTGTTTGTACTCGATGTAGAGCAGTTCCAGAAGCTGTAATTTATCCTCAGGTTTAAATGAACAGTTATTTAGAACATAATTTTCTAGGAAATGATACACTAAAACAAACGCTCAGCGGAGTATTATCCGTGGGGCGTTTGTTTCATGCTGTTTTATTGGAGGGTGAAAGCGGCTGCGGCAAAAAGACGCTTGCCCGCATAATTGCGGCGGGAGCACTGTGCCAAAGTAATTCCGACAAGCCGTGCGGCGAGTGCCCGTCCTGCAAAAAGGCCTTTTCACTGACTCACCCCGATATACTGTTTTACGGCTCGCAGTCAAACCGCTCGTTTCATATCGACACTGTAAGGGAGATACGCAGTGCGGCATATGTTGCGCCGAATGAGTCTGAGAAAAAGGTTATCATTCTCGGCGATGTGCATAATATGACGATACAGGCGCAAAACGCATTGCTTAAAATATTTGAAGAGCCCCCCGAGCACGTCATATTTATACTGACGTGTGACAATATAACAAAGCTTTTGCCGACCATTACCTCAAGGGCGGTAATTTACAGGGTGAAAAATCTGCCTGTTCTTGTATGCGCTGATGAGCTTGTAAAGCGTTTCGGCGTTACGGATGATGAGGCGAAAATGTATGCAAAGCTCTTTGACGGCAACTTGGGCGAATGTATAAAGGTGTTTTCCGATGAGGAATACCGCGATATTATATGGCGGTGCATATCCTTCGTAAAGAATACCGGTAAAAACGAATACGCCATGCTCTCACACACGTCTTATTTCGGTGAAAAACAGCCGCAGATAATCTCCTCGCTTAAAATTTTAAAGATTGTCTTTGCCGACTTGTTTTCGGCCGTTACAGGCGGGGATAATCCATGCTGTGCCGACTTGGCAAACGAGACGGACAGGTTCTCCTCATTGCAGATAACAGAAATTATTGATATAATAGATGTAACGCGTGATATGCTTTTGCAGAATGTAAACTCGTCGCTGGCAATGTGCTCTATGTGCGCCGAGATACAGTCTGTGATGATGAAATAAGCTTTACGCAAAATTTAATTTAATTATCCGTTATTTGAACATATTGGAAAGGACACTGTAAATGGCTGAGGTTATCGGAGTAAGATTTAAAAGCGTTGGCAAGATATATTATTTTGACCCCGACGGAGCTGTTATGAACGAGGGCGACAGCGTAATTGTTGAGACGGCAAGAGGCGTTGAATGCGGCGAGGTTGCCATGGCAAACCGTCAGGTGGACGACGACAATATAGTTAAACCGCTTAAAAAGGTAATACGCATAGCTACACCTGCTGATTTTAAGCAGATTGAGAGCAATAAGAAAAAGGAAAAAGAGGCATTTGACATATGCCTAAAAAAAATTGCCCAGCACAAGCTGGACATGAAGCTCATCGACGTTGAGTACACCTTTGACAACAATAAGATACTGTTTTACTTTACAGCTGACGGAAGAGTTGACTTCAGGGAGCTTGTAAAGGATTTGGCTTCCGTTTTCAGAACAAGAATAGAGCTTCGCCAGATAGGTGTGCGCGATGAGGCTAAAATGCTCGGCGGACTTGGAGTTTGCGGAAAGCCGTTTTGCTGTTCGACATTTTTGGGCGAGTTTCAGCCTGTGTCGATTAAAATGGCAAAGGAGCAGGGCTTATCACTCAATCCTGCGAAGATTTCGGGCACATGTGGCAGACTTATGTGCTGTTTAAAATATGAGCAGGAGGCTTATGAGGATTTGCTCAGAGTAACGCCTAAGGTCGGCGCTTATGTGCAGACACAGGACGGAAAGGGAACTGTTGTGGAGGTAAATCTTCTGACAGGACGACTTAAAGTAAAACTCAACAAAAATGACGGCGCCGCAAGAGATTACCACAAGGATGAGGTGAAACTCTTAAAGGACGCTCAGATAAGAGTGGACAACGCTGAATTTGAAGCGCTTAAAGATATTGTGGAATAATAAAATTAAAACGGTATGGATTAAGAAATCCGTACCGTTTTTTCTTTTGCAAAGTTTCACATAGTGGTGTGCCTGTATTGTGATATTAAAAACCGCATTACAACGCAAAAAACTTCGATTTTATCGTACTCAGACCTCACCTACACACTGCGATAAATTTTTATCTTGAAAAAAAGAGCAGGGCTTTAATTTAAGTCCTGCTCTTTTAAACCAAAGTGAAATGACGTTAATTTTTTTACTATTCAAGCTCAAATGCACCTGTGTAGAGCTGATAATACTGACCTTTCTGAGCCAGCAAATCCTGATGATTTCCGCGTTCGATTATACGTCCGTGGTCGAGTACAAGGATAACGTCGGAGTTCTTTACGGTGGAGAGTCTATGAGCTATTACAAATACTGTTCTGCCCTCCATCAAGGCGTCCATACCGCGCTGTACAATGGCCTCTGTACGTGTATCAATCGAGGAGGTTGCCTCGTCGAGAATCATTACAGGCGGGTCAGCAACGGCAACACGTGCAATGGAGATGAGCTGACGCTGTCCCTGAGAGAGGTTTGCGCCATTTTCTGTAAGCATTGTTTCATATCCCTGCGGCAGACGTGTTATGAAGTCATCGGCACCTGCCAGTTTTGCGGCTTTGATACATTCCTCATCGGAGGCATCAAGCTTACCGTAGCGGATGTTGTCCATTACAGTACCTGTAAACAGGTTTGTATCCTGCAAAACAATTCCGAGAGAATGACGCAGGTCAGATTTTTTGATTTTATTTATGTTTATGCCGTCATAGCGGATTTTTCCGTCGGCAATGTCATAAAAACGGTTTAGAAGGTTTGTAATTGTTGTCTTTCCTGCACCTGTCGCACCTACAAACGCAACCTTTTGTCCAGGTTTTGCATATATGGAGATGTTGTGCAGTACGGTTTTGCCCTCTTCATAGGCAAAGTCTACGTCAAACAGGCGAACATCACCGGTGAGCTTGGTGTATGTAACGCTTCCGTCTGCCTGATGTGGGTGTTTCCATGCCCATGTTCCGGTTCTCTCACTGCATTCGTGGATACCGTTTTCGTCCTCATATGCGTTTACAAGAGTTACATAGCCCTCGTCCTGCTCAGGCTGCTCGTCCATGAGTCCGAAAATTCTCTGTGTACCGGCTATACCCATTACTACGGCATTTACCTGGTGAGATACCTGGCCGATACTGCCGGCAAACTGTTTTGTCATGTTGAGGAACGGTACAACAATGCTTATACCTATTGCAAGTCCTGAAAGACTTAAATTAGGTGTGTTTGTTATAAGCAAAAGGCCACCTGTAATTGCAACAAGAACATAGAGCACGTTACCTATGTTGTTGAGTATTGGTCCGAGAATATTTGCATATCTGTTTGCCTTTCTGGACTCCTCAAACAGAGCTTCATTAAGGCGGTCAAAGTCAGCCTTGCTCTCCTCTTCGTGGCAGAATACCTTAACTACCTTCTGACCGTTCATCATCTCTTCGATAAAGCCCTCTGTTTTACCTAGAGCGCTTTGCTGACGGAAGAAGTATTTTGCAGAACCGCCACCGATTTTTTTAATGAGAAAAAGCATGAAAATTACACCGATTACTACAACGATGGTGAGCCATACACAGTAATAAATCATAATGCAGAAAACAGTGGCTATTGTAATACATGATATTAAAAGCTGCGGAAGGCTCTGTGAAATCATTTGACGCAAAGTATCTATATCGTTTGTATAGTAACTCATAATATCGCCGTGGTTGTTGGTGTCAAAATATTTTATAGGGAGACGCTGCATGCCGTTAAACATCTTTTCTCTCATCTTTTTGAGCGTTCCCTGTGTGATAATTGCCATGAGCTGATTGTATATAAGACCCGCTGCCAATGACAAAAGGTAGAACAATGCCAAAACAGCAACCAATCCTAATATTTTTCCGCTTACCGAGTTCCAGTCGCCGCTCTGCCAGCTCTGCTCTACAACTGCAATAATGTTTTGCATGAATACAGACGGGAAGGCACTGACAATAGCATTAAAGACAATGCAGGCAATAGTCAGCGGCAGCATTACCGGATAGAAGGCGAACAATGTTTTTAAGAGGCGTCCTACGGTACCTTTTATGTCTCTATTTTCCAATTTGGTCACCCTCCTTATTCTGTGAAGTATAAATTTCTCTGTAAATTGCGTTATTTTTCAAAAGCTCAGCATGTGTGCCTATTCCGTTTATCTCTCCTGAATCCATTACGATAATGCGGTCGGCGTCCTCAACAGAAGCGGTACGCTGAGCAATGATGATTTTTGTAGTCTCAGGGATATACTCCTTCATAGCCTTTCTGATACTTGCATCTGTTTTGGTATCTACTGCACTGGTAGAGTCGTCCATAATGAGTACCTTAGGCTTTTTAAGCAGTGCTCTTGCTATACAAAGACGCTGCTTCTGACCGCCGGATACGTTTGTACCGCCCTGCTCTATGTAGGTGTCATATCCTTTCGGGAAGGTTGAGATGAACTCGTCGGCACATGCAAGCTTGCAGGCGTGTATAATTTCCTCATCGCTTGCCTCTTTGTTTCCCCAGCGGAGATTTTCCTTTATCGTTCCGGAGAACAGTATGTTTTTCTGCAATACGACTGCAACCTGATTTCTGAGAGCTTCAACGTCATAGGCACGTACATCCTCGCCGCCTACCTTTACTGAGCCCTCGGTTACGTCGTAAAGACGTGAAATAAGCTGAACCAATGATGATTTGGAAGAACCTGTTCCGCCTATGATACCGATAGTCTCTCCTGATTTAATGTGTAAATCAATGTTCTTGAGCACCATCTTTTTGGCGTCTTTAGAGTATTTAAAGTTTACATGGTCAAAGTCTATTGAGCCGTCCTTTACATCGAGTATAGGATTTTCAGGGCTGACAAGTGTGCTTTTTTCGGAGAGTACCTCTGAAATTCTCTTACCGGATTCTCCGGCCATTGTAATCATTACGAATATCATGGACAGCATCATCAAGCTGCTGAGCATCATAAAGCTGTATGTCAAAAGTGCTGACATCTGTCCGACGTCGAGGTTGAGTCCCTGTGTAGTTATAATCATATATGAGCCGAAGGACAGTACAAATACCATAACTACATATACACAGAACTGCATCATCGGGTTGTTGAGGGCGAGAATTCGCTCAGCTTTTGTGAAGTCGGCGCATACGTCCTCTGCGGCAGCGTCAAATTTCTGCTGCTCATAGTCCTCACGTACAAAGGATTTTACAACGCGCATGCCCTTTATATTTTCCTGAATGGAGCTGTTAAGACGGTCGTACTTTTTAAATACCTTTTTAAAGAGAGGTATTGTCTTGTAAATTACAACTGCAAGTCCAACACCGAGCACAGGTATTACGAACAGGAAAATCCATGCCATAGCGCCGCCCATAATAAACGCCATTACAAAGGCGAAGATGAGCATCATAGGAGCACGAATTGCCGTTCTTATAATCATCATGTACGCGTTTTGCACGTTGGTGATGTCGGTGGTCATTCGTGTGACAAGAGAAGAAGTCATAAACTTGTCTATGTTTTCAAACGAATAACCCTGAATACTGTAAAACATATCCTTGCGGAGGTTTTTTGCCAAACCGCATGAAGCTGTGGCACAGGTCGAGCCTGCCAGTGCGCCGAACAAAAGCGAAAGCGCTGCCATGCACACCAGCAGTACGCCGTAGCGCAAAAGATTGTTCATGTCGCATCCGGCTTTGATTTCATTGACAAGAATGGCAATCAAAAAAGGAATAATACACTCTATTATAACCTCTCCGCCTACTAAAATAGGTGTGGCAATGGATACACCCTTGTATTCCCGGATACTTTTTGCCAACTGTTTTATCATTTTTGCAATCATTCCTTTCTAAAAAGAAAGAGCAGAATCTATCAAATAATTTATACGATAAACACTACTCGTTTTCTTCTTTAATATTTTTTTGTTCGAGACATAGGTCTATTGAGTTCCAATGCTCGAGCATTGTGCTCAGAAGTTCGTTGAGGACATCTAACTGTTCTGGTGAAAGACATTCAGTCATTTTTAAAACCTTTTCATTATATTCGGTTTTTAGCCGCTGAGCCTGAAGTTTTCCCTTTTCAGTCAGATTTATTGTCCACTGTCTACCGTCCTTTTCGCACCTTCCCTTTTCAACTAAGCCGGCCTCTTCCAATTTGATGATGACCTCGCTTAATGACCCCGACTGTATCTGCAAAGTATCCTGAAGCTCCTTTTGCAGCATGTTCGGGTGCTCGGACAGCAGCGTTAAAATCCTCCTTCTCCCGACACGTCCACCCATGCGATAGTAAAGAAAATGTCCGCATGCTCTTAGCTGAGCTATCGCCTGATGTGAAACTGATAAATCGTTTGTGTGCATACTGTCCCTCCTTTCAACCAAGTTATTATAACGTTTTTCGACAAAAATGTCAAGGTGCCTTGATATTTTACGGTTTGTTCATAAAAAATCATTAAAAAAGAATTTAAGGAATAATTTTCCGTGGAAATTGTATAATTAAATAATTCCGTACCTATAATATGCTGTATAAACAGTTGATTTTTTCTATATGTGTGGTACAATATTCTTGACATTTATAAGGAGGTGAATTCCATGCCATATACAATTACAGATGAGTGCATCGCTTGCGGTGCATGTGCAGGTGCTTGCCCTGTTGAGGCTATCTCTGAGGGTGACGGCAAATATGTAATCGACGGAGATACTTGCATCAGCTGCGGTGCTTGTGCAGATACTTGCCCTGTTGGAGCTCCTGTTGAGGCGTAAGTTTTACGACTAACATTTAAGATTACAGATAAAAGCTGCGGCAATGTTGATTGTGCCGCAGCTTTTATTGTACAATAGATATATATTTTCCGAGCACTTTACATTGAAAGGAATTTTTTATGACCTGTAAAAACTCCGTATGCGATTACAGAGACTATAATCTGGACAACTGCCATTTTGAGAGGCTTTCAAAGAGTATTGAGATATATGTATCCAACGAGCATAAATTCGGAACAGACGCATTTTTGCTGTCTGATTTTGCCGCACACCGCCGCCGTGACAGAGTGTGTGACCTAGGCACAGGCTGCGGAATAATACCGCTTTTAATGTTCAGATACCCTGAAAACACTCCAAAAGAGGCATGGGGCGTGGATATTCAGCCAAAGGCGATAGAACAGCTTAAAATAACGGTTGAGACGAATAATATAGGAGATAAATTCTTCCCTGTATGTGCTGATTTAAAGGACCTTTCGGGAAAAGTGCCGTTTGACTGTTTTGATGTAGTTACATGCAATCCGCCATACAAGGCAGCGGGACAGGGCATTTTAAACGAGGCGGACGCCCACACAATAGCCAGACACGAGGTTATGTGCAATATAGATGATGTGTGTAAAGCCGCATCAAAGCTTTTAAAATTCGGCGGCAGACTCTGCATATGTCAGCGCCCGGAAAGGCTTTTGGATGTAATGCAGTCAATGCGTGACAATAAAATAGAGCCGAAACGAATAAGAATGGTGCACCAGCGCCCTGATGAAGCGCCGTGGCTTGTTTTGATAGAGGGCAAAAAGGGTTCAAAGCCGTTTTTGAAGGTTGAAAAGCCGTTTTTAATAGAGCGAATAGAGAACAGAGAGTTTTCGGACGAGCTTTTAAACATATACGGCGGGGAATATTCCGCATTGTCCGATAGGGAGGTTTAATCTGATGAAACTGTACATAGTCGGAACGCCGATAGGCAATTTGGGGGATATGTCTCCGAGAGCCGTAAAGACGCTTGAGGAGGTTGACTTTATTGCGGCTGAGGACACAAGAGTTACACTCAAGCTGCTCAATCATTTCGGAATAAAAAAGCCGCTTGTAAGCTACTATGAGCACAATATACGCCAGCGCGGACAGATGATAATAGACAGGATACTCTCGGGAGAAAACTGTGCCATCGTAACTGACGCGGGCATGCCGTGCATATCGGACCCGGGTGAGGACCTTGTAAGGCTGTGTGCCGAGAACAACATACCGACAGAGGTAGTGCCGGGACCGAGCGCCGTTATATCAGCACTTGCAAGCTCAGGACTTGTTACATCCCGTTTTGCGTTTGAGGGATTTCTTTCGACAAATAAAAAAAACAGATTTGAGCATTTGGAGAGCATAAAGGACGACACAAGGACGCTTATCTTCTACGAAGCGCCGCACAAGCTGATATATACTCTGCGCGATATGCTTGACGTTTTCGGCGACAGGAAAATCTCACTTGCCAGAGAGCTTACAAAGTTGCATGAGGAAATTGTGCGCACAACACTTTCGGGTGCTGTGGAAAAATATACTCAGACTTCCCCGAAAGGTGAGTTTGTACTCGTAATTGAGGGCGCTCAGAAAAAGGAAGACGATAAAATGACGCTTGAGGAGGCAATAAAGCTTGTGGAGCAGTTAAGGGAGGAAAAAGGTCTTTCTTTTGCCTGCAAGGAGGTTGCCAAGATAAGCGGAATAAATAAAAGAGAGCTTTACAGCGCGTTTAACGAATAATAAAAAAGGACTGTTGTGAAAACAGTCCTTTTTTCATTTAGAAAAACAAAAGATATGCTAAAGCCATTAAGAGCTTTTGGGTTTTGGGGTTATTCAGTCCGCCGTCATTCAGTAAAATAAGCATAAGACCTATTAAGACTATCTTTTCGTGGTCAAGGCCGAGTGCGCTGACTATTTTTTGAAGAGGAAGAGGACTTTGATTTTGGGAAGCTTCGGTGTGCTCGTTATGTGTACTGCGGGCAGTGTCAGCGTTATTTTGCGGCGGTATTTGATGTTTGATATGTGTGTTATTTTGTGCAAAGTCGCGGTTAAACTGCGCGGCGGCTTCTCTGGCGCGCTTTTGCATTTCGCGCGTTCTCTGCACCGCGTCCTTTTGCATGCGGTTTATGTCGGACTCGCTGTACTGGGATGACTGCCATTTCAAAACAGATCCCCCCCGAACAGCCCTGTTTCCTTAATCATAGGCAAAACGCTGATGAGCTGCATTATCTTTATAGCATCGTCGACCTTTTTTCTGTTTTTCTCCTGCAAATGCGGTCTCAACGCCTTTAGAAGCAGTATATTTTCATCCTCCTTTGAAAAAGATGAAAATATCTTTTGGAGCTTCATAATCTGATTTATATCCGGCATATTCGGCGTTTCGGACGGTGGATGTTCGGCTTTTTTGTTGTCGGATGCAGAACTGCCCAAAAGCTGCATTAGTCCTGACAGGTTGTTTTGCGCGTTGTCGTTTTTTTCGGAGGAATTATTGTTTTGGCTGTTCTGTCCGCCAAGTCCCATTGACGACGCTAATTCCGAGAGCTGCTTTACATTCTCCTCGTTTGATAAAAACTGATTTAACATTGCAGATATGTCGTCCATCTTAATCACCGCCTTGCCGTTTGAGGTTTCTTGTGTTTGTACGCCTTTTGTTGTACAATTATCTCACAGATAAATTTAAGTTTTTCAGCCGTTGCCGTTTAATCTTTTCAGTATTTCCTGAAGCTGAGGATTTTTTAAAAGCTGATTCATTTTTTCCGGATTATTTAAAACGGACGACAGCATAGGATTTGACTTTAATGCGTCAAAGTTTCCGCTTTGAAGCTCTTTTTTTAATTTTTCGGGAGTTGTGCCGAGCTTTTGCGACGCTGTTTTAAGCATGCTGTCAAGCTTATCCTGCGGAATGTTAAAATCAGGACTGTTCATAGTAAGAGGTCTCCTTTTTTATATGTTCGGTCATGGCTTTTTTATTTTTGACCTTTGTATAATATATGCGTCAAATAATGCCTTTGTTCATAATGTATTATTCTGTTTTTAAATTTATTCCGAAAATTTTGAATTGACGACGTCGGCACGCGGCTTTTATATGAAAGGAAGATAAAAAGTGAAATTTGTAGTTATGTCGGACAGTCATCGCGATTTTGACGCGATGAACAGGCTTGTGCAAAAACAGCTGGACAGCACTGACGGTTTTATATTTTTAGGCGACGGAGCGCGTGAATTTGAGGACATGCAGAGCTTGTATCCGAGTGCCGAATTTTACGGTGTGTGCGGCAACTGCGACATGGGCTCAATGCTCAAATCGACAGATATTTTAAGGCTCGGCGGCGTAAAGGTTATGATAACTCACGGGCATAACTACAATGTAAAATACACGCTTTCAACGCTTATTTCCGCGGCAAAGGCGGCAGGGTGCAAGGTGGTTTTGTTCGGACACACCCATATTCCGCTCACCGATTACGATGACGGGCTGTATATAATGAACCCGGGAAGTCTCTCACACTCCCAAAACGGCAAAAAGACATACGGTGTTTTAGAGATAAAAAATTCTCAGGTGCTTATAAATACAGCTGAGCTGAGAGATTAAGAGGGAATAAACATGAATTTGGACGGACTTACAACTGAAGTTTTCGGAAGAAACTGCATATATCTGAACGCGGTGGACTCTACAAACACATATCTTAAAAAAAATCTGTCGCTTCAGGACGGAACGGTAGTCATGACAAATAACCAGTACGCAGGCAGAGGCAGACGCGGAAACGTGTGGGTGCAGAAAACCAGCGGTTCGGTGGCTTTGTCTGTGCTCATTCACAGGGCAAATCCTGAGGATATGGGAATACTGCCGCTTTTAAGCGGTATGGCGGCGGCGCAGTCGGTGCCGAAAGGACAGGTTAAGTGGCCGAATGACGTCGTAATAGACAGTAAAAAGGTGTGCGGCATACTGTGTGAGAGCGCGATACTCGGCAGCAACATATCGGCAATATGCGGATTCGGGGTAAATCTTTCGCAGAGTGCCGAGGAGTTTGAGCAGGCGGGGCTTTATCACGCCGCGTCGGTTTTAATGCAGACAGGTAAAGAAGTATCCTCAAGCGAAATGTGCGCGTGCATAATGAATAACCTTGAAAAGCTCTGGTGCGAATACAAATCGGGCGATATAGACGATATTTTAAATAGATATTCTAAAATGTGCGTAACACTCGGCAAAGAGGTGAAAATCATACAGGACGGCAGTGAGCGTAAAGCAAGTGCTGTCAGGGTAAATACAGACGGTGCGCTTGTGTGTTCTGATGAGTCAGGTGAATTTGAGGTACGGGCGGGAGATGTATCTGTCCGCGGACTGTACGGGTATGTATAAAAAGTATGCTATTGACAAAATTTTTAAAAGCGTTATTATAGAAGTTACAATCAAATAGATATATTTCACTGTTATTAGAAAGGCAAATGAAATGAACATAATCGTTATAGGCTGCGGTAAGGTAGGCTCAATGCTTGCCAGCTCTCTTTGCAGGGACGGACACGACGTTGTTGTCGTTGAACGCGATGAGAGGGCTTTTTCTCTTTTAGACAATGATTTTGACGGGTTTACCGTTGTGGGTGTCCCGATAGACAACGACACTTTAAGAAAAGCGGGAATAGAGGGCTGTGACGCGGTGTGTGCGGTGAGCCAGGACGACAATATAAATATAACGGTGTGCCAGATGGCGCGCGCAATATTCCATGTCCCGATAGTATTGGCAAGAACATTTGACCCGAGAAAGCAGGACGTATTCAGACACTTCGGTCTCAATACAGTATGCCCTACAAAGCTGACGGTTGAAACCGTTAAGGCTTATCTTAAGGATTCGGAATCGGAACAGCAGCAGCATTTCGGTACGACAACTGTGTCATACCGCACAGTAAATGTAAGACAGGGACTTATAGGACGCAGAACATCCGAGGTCAGATGTATGGAGGGAGAAGTTCTCTTTGCCGTACAGCACAAGGACAACACAACTACACTTATGCAGGAAAAGCGAATTGAATTAAAAGAAGGAGATAAGCTTATATTTGCAAGGGTAATAGATTAAGATTTATGTGTTTTACATGTATTTTTAGAGGAGAGGTAAATCTGTAATGGTAATTATAGTTGTCGGCGGCGGTAAGGTAGGCTATTACCTGACAAAAACACTAAACGAGCACGGACATGAGGTAAGGCTTATTGAAACCGAGGCAGAGAGGGGAAGACAGATTGCTGATGAGCTGGATTTCCCGATAATATGCGGAGACGGTACAAGAATAGATATACTTGAGAGCGCGGGAATAAGGGAAGCGGATGCTTTAATAAGCGTTACAGGACGAGACGAAAACAACCTTATTGCCTGTCAGCTTGCAAAGACAATGTTCGGCGTACGCAGAACGGTTGCAAGGGTAAATAATCCGAAAAATGTTTCGATTATGAAAGAACTCGGAGTAGATATTCCGATAAGTACAACTGACAATATAGCGCGTCTTATTGAGCGTGAGGTTGACCTATCAAGTGTAAAGCAGCTTTTGAGCTTAAACAGAGGCGAAGCATCGCTTAGTGAATTTGAGCTGCCGAGCAATTTTAAAAAGGACGGCATAAAGATTTCCGAGCTCAAACTGCCTGATGAATCAATCATCATCAGCATATCGCGTGACGGTAAAATGATAATCCCGAGAGGTTATACTCAGCTGCAAAAGGGCGATAAGATAATCGCAATGTGTGAAAACCGCAGTCTGCACGACTTTGCAAAGGCTTTGGGAGTAGATAAATAAAAGATTATCCCCTTGACTGAAAATCAGTCAAGGGGATTTGTTAGTTTTACATTATTATTTTCGCTATGTATTCCGATACAAAGACTGTCACAACAGCGCCGACTGCAACTGTGAGCAGGCTCTTTTCAAAATATGCGAGTACGAGTGCGGCAATAAAGCCCAAAACCGCTGAAAAGACGTAGTCTGTGGAGTAGAACACATCGGGCAGAGTCATTGCGGCGAGCACCGCATACGGCACATATGCCAAAAACGAGCGGATAAAGTTATTCTCTATTTTTTTGCGGAATACAACGAGCGGCAGAGCTCTCGGAATATATGTAACCAGTGCCATTACAGCTATACAGGTTATGATATAGGCTATATTCATTTAAAGAACCGTCCTTTTCTGTGATTTGTAAACTTCCTGTTTTTATTTTCTGTTATCTGTTATCTATTCTTCGTTGCTGACAGGGAATCTTAAAGCTGCCAAAGCGGACGCCACAACAGCGCAGATTATTACTACCCAACCGAAAGACAGCATATTTAAAACAGGAGTATATCTGAAAATACAGCTCATTGCCGCGGAAATAATCACCGTCATAAGTATAGGGGTGACTTTTTTTGCAGGCGGGATTATTATCGCCAAGAACATTCCGTATATAGCTATGCCGAAGGCACTGCACAGCGACTGCGGCAAAAGTGATGCGGCGGTAGCTCCGAAAAGTGTTGAGAGACACCAGCTTAGATATGCGGGAATTATGAGTCCTGCAAAATACGGTGAGGAAACCTTGCCATCGCTTTGAGATGCCACAGCGAATATCTCGTCCGTTATTCCGAAGGAGAGCACTGCTCTGTGCAGAGCAGGCATTTTCTCTTCAATTTTCTGCGAGAGTGAAAGTGACATGAGCATATATCGTATATTTATTACAAAGGTAGTTACGGCTATTTCCAGATAACCGCCGCTTGCCGCCATTATTGCAGTTCCCGCAAGCTGTCCTGCCGATGTAAAGTTTGTAAGCGAAATTAACACCGCTGTCCACACATTAAAGCCCATGTCCTTTGCCATCATTCCGAACGCAAATGATATAGGTATATACCCGAGGCATATCGGCAGAGTGTCGCGCATGCCTTTGAAAAACAGCTTTAGAGTATGCTGTGATTTATGCTTTGAAGCTGACATTTTTAAGATACCTTCTTTTTAAAACTGGTTTGATGAAATAATATACCTTTTTTTGATATATATTTACATAGGTTGCCAATGATAATTATATTATATTTTTTGTAAAAAGCAAATATTTAAATTTTTTGCGTGAAAATATAACTTTTTTGTGTTTTTACAGTGATTTATGTAGTTTTGTTCAATTTTTCTTCACATAAATAATTTATAATAAAAAAAGAAATGTTCATTTTTAAAAGCTTTTATTTATACATATTATTTTACTTATTTTATCAAATAAAAAGGAGGATTGTAAATGTATCGGATTTTGGTTGTGGATGATGAGCAGAATATCCGTAACATTGTAAAAAAATATGCAGTTTTTGAAGGACACGAAATAACCGAAGCCGAAAACGGCATGGAAGCCGTAAAAATCTGCCGCGAAGCTGAATTTGATATCATTATCATGGATGTAATGATGCCTGAGCTGGACGGATTTTCCGCATGCAGGGAGATAAGGAAATTTTCATCTACACCGATTTTGATGCTGTCTGCGAGAGGCGAGGAATATGACCGCATACACGGCTTTGAGATAGGCGTTGACGACTATGTTGTAAAGCCTTTTTCTCCGAGAGAGCTCATGATGCGTGTTGACGCTATATTAAAACGAAGCAGACGCACGGCACAGAAGCAGGAGGATGTATTTGAATATGAAAAGCTCCATGTAAACTTTGCGGCGCATACTGTACGTGTTGACGACAAAAAAATCTCGCTTTCACCTAAGGAGTATGAACTGCTCAAATATATGATAGAGAACAGAAACATTGCGCTTTCGCGCGAGAAGCTTATAATGGATGTGTGGGGTTATGACTTTTACGGTGATGACAGAACGGTTGACACACATATTAAGCTTTTGAGAAAAAATTTGGGAGAGTACGGTCGACTTATAGTTACTCTGCGCGGAGTTGGTTACAGGTTTGAAACTGAGAGATAAGTTTAATAAATTTAAATATTCCATCAATAATTTTATAGGTGCACTCACAATTCGTAAAAAAACATTTTTATTTTTCGGATTTTTTACTTCCTGCATTATAATCATACTTTGGCTGTTCCAGATAGTCTTTCTTGAGGATTTCTATAAATTTGTAAAATTTCAGAATATTCGCATGTGCTCGAATCAGGTATACTATGCTATAAAAAATAACAGTCTGGAAAATTTCATGAACCGATTTACTGACGAGGACGTGTCTATATATATTTATAATGAGGAAAGAATGGAGATTGCGAGTTATATAGGCTCTGACCTAAATGATAAAAAAGCTTATTCATTTACGGTGAGTGATTTTCTTGACTGGTACCACAAAGCAGAGGAAAACGGCGGCACATATACAGAGCATTTCAGCGACTACAACGATAAGATGAAGGCGTATCAAGATCAGCTTATACGCTATGAGCTAAAATATCCTGACGGATCTCAGGCTATTCCTCAACCGCATATAATGGAGGGTATTGTATATACCCGAATTATTTACGCGAGCAGTGGTGAGGAATATGCAATATACATAGCGTCAATGCTTTCTCCGGTTCGTTCAACTATTGATACTCTAAGAGTACAGCTGATATATATTGTTATAATTCTTTCGGTTTTGGCAACTATACTGTCCATTGTAATATCAGGACAAATATCAAAGCCTATAATAAAGATTACAAAAAACGCAAAGCTTTTGCCGGTTGGAAAATATGTACCTCAGCCGATAACTAAGTCGTACAGTGAGATTGACGACTTGAATTCTACCCTAAATAAGGTATCTGAGGAGCTCAATAAAACCGAAAAATTAAGACAGGAGCTTTTGGCAAATATCTCCCACGATTTGAGAACACCGCTTACATTGATTACGGGTTATGCGGAGGTTATGCGCGATATACCGGGAGAATCTACGCCTGAAAATATACAGATAATTATAGATGAGGCAAGGCGTCTTGAACTGCTTGTAAACGATTTGCTTGAGCTGTCCAAACTGCAGTCCGGAACTCAGAAGCTCAACGAAGAGGTATTTATAATAACCGATGCCGTATTACAGGCTATTGAAAGGCTTAGAAAATTTACAGAGCAGAACGGCTATCGTATAGAGTTTACCTACGACAAACAAATTGCTGTAAAAGCTGACAGGCTGAGAATGTCACAGGTAATGTATAACCTCATTATAAATGCGCTTAACTATACCGGAAAAGATAAACTTGTTGTTGTGACACAGACGTCCGATGAAAACAACGTCACAATATCCGTTAAGGACAGTGGTAAGGGTATTCCTGAAGAAGAATTAAAACAGATATGGAACAGATACTACCGTCTTGGCAAAAACGGAAAGCGTACCAATATAGGAACAGGCTTGGGACTTTCCATAGTCAGCTCCATAATGGATATGCACAAGGGAAAATACGGTGTAAACAGCACGGTTGGCAAGGGAAGCGAGTTTTGGATTTCCATGCCTGTGTGCGATATGAATTTGACTGGCGAAAGTAATTTTGACGAATAGCTGAGATAGAAATAAAATTGCTCAGACAAATAAAAATCCTGTTTATCGGGCAATGGGTTATGTTGTCCGGTAGACAGGATATTTTTTTATAACATATAAAATGAGGTTTAATCATGATAGAAAATATATTCGAGGGAATACCTAATCCAAACAGTATGGACGAAGAGCTTGTTGAAAATCTGCGTGAATTTAAAAATGTGAGGATTGAGCGAATTGTCAGCACAGGTCAGACGAGCGGGTGGTATAATCAGGACGAGGACGAATGGGTATGTCTTGTACAGGGCAACGCTGAAATAGAATATGAAAATGGAGAAAAAGTGAGCCTTAAGGCAGGGGATACACTGTTTTTAAAGGCGCATGTTTTACACAGAGTTTCATATACATCTAAAAATCCTGAATGTATATGGATATGCGTTTTTGCAAAGTGAACAAGGCTAGGGAGGTGGATTAAAATATGCTTCCGTACAACGAAAAAATGTCCAAAAAGCTCAATGTACTGGTGAATTACAGGGAAACGGCAGGCAATATGGCTGATAAGCACTGGCATATGTCCGGTGAAATGCTGTATGTTTTCGGCGGGCGCGCTGTTCAGAGCGTAAACGGGAACGAGTTTGTTTTAAATACGGGTGATTCGCTTATAATAGCTCCCGGTGCAGTTCATGCTACAACCTCTGTTGAGGACGGGTGCTATATAGGCGTAGTGCACTTTTCGCCGCTCAGACCTATTGAGAGTATATATCTCAAAGCGGGAATTTACAGCGATATAAAGCGAATATTTTCACTTGTGCAGGAGGAGTTCACCCTCAAGCAAAAGGGCTATGAGCTGACCGCAGAGGGACTTATTTGGCAGGCGGCAGGTGCAATGATAAGGTACGGCGAGCCTGTCACGGGAGCAGATATATATTCCGAGGAAAAAGAGCATATAGACGAATTTATACGAAAAAATCTTGATAAAGCACTGACACTTGAAGCGGCGGCTACATATGCGGGCTATTCCTCAGAATATTTTTCAAGACTCTTTGTCAAAATGATGGGAACAAGCTTTAAAAAATATGTGGATACGCTTAAAATTCAGGCGGCGCAGGGATTTTTAGAGGAGGGTGTGAGCGTTTCTCAGACGGCATATAAACTGGGGTATGATACTCCGTCCTCATTTTGCCGTGCATTTAAGCGCATGACGGGAGTATCTCCGTCCGAATATACTGACTGTATATTCAGAAAATCACAAAAATTGAAAAGCACAGGTCAAGAATTGTAATTTACGTATTTTGTGCCGTTAACTATACTGAAAGCATAGTTTAACGTTTGTGAAAGGACGGGATATTATGACTTTAAGTATGAACAAGGTGCACAGAGAGCCTGATTTTGAGAATATAAAAAAGGTACTGGAATGTAAAAAGCCTGACAGACCTACTCTGTTTGAGTTTTTTATGAACCCGAATGTGTATGAATATGTTGCAGGGGAAATGCCTCCGGCAGGCAGTGACAGTTTGACGCAGCTCATATATATGGCAAAGGCATATGCGGCGTGCGGGTACGACTATGTAAATGCCTACGGCTGTGATTTGGAGTTTCCGACAATGGAGCGCGAGGCAAAGAGCACAATTTCAATAAATGCACATGCGCTTATAACAGACAGGGAGAGCTTTGAAAAATATCCGTGGCCGGATGCAAAAAATAATGATTATTCCGTACTTGAGAAGATAAACGGACATCTTCCGGGCAAAATGAAGCTTATGACAGCGGGACCGGGAGGTCTTTTGGAAAATGTGATAAGGATAGTCGGATATGACAACCTTTGCATAATGATATATGACGACCCTGAGCTTGTAAAGGATATATTTGATAAAGCGGGCTCAATTCTTTTGGATTACTATGAAAACTGTGCGAAGTACGACAGTGTAGGAATACTTATGATAAACGATGACTGGGGCTTTAACACTCAGACAATGCTCTCCCCGAACGATATGCGCAAATATGTATTTCCGTGGCATAAAAAGATGGTTGAGGCGGCTCATAAAAACGGTAAATTCGCTGTTCTGCACTCGTGCGGATATATGGGAGAGATTATGGAGGATATAATCGAGGACATGAAGTATGACGGACGCCATTCATACGAGGATAACATAATCCCGGTTGAGGAGGCGTACGAGCGCTGGGGCGGCAGAATTGCAATCTTGGGCGGCATAGATGTTGATTTCCTTATAAGAAGCAGTGATGAGGATATAAGACAGAGAGCAAAAAATATGCTTTTGCGCGCTGCGGAAAAGGGAGGCTACGCTCTTGGCTCCGGCAACAGCATACCTGAGTATATCCCGAATGAAAAATATTTTGCTATGACGTCGGCGGTAAACGAAATCTGAGCACAATACAAATTATTTATAAAAGCCTGTTTTCTGAGCAGAAACGGGCTTTTTATTTTTCAACATTTTAAGTATGTAAAAGTTGAAAACACATGAATAAAGTATTAAGAAGAGTCATTGTAAAAGCTTATTGCTTTTTTATATTTTATGAATTATACTTTACAGTGTAAAATTTTTATTGTAAAATGTATGTGCTCGTGCACGAAACGTGCTTATCTATTCAAATTAAAGGAGGCAATTTTTATGGAAAACATTCCACAGGTAAAGCTCGGACTTATTGCTGTAAGCCGTGACTGCTTTATTATTTCACTTTCCGAAAGAAGACGCTCTGAGCTATTCGAGAGCTGCAAAAAGAGAGGCGTTGACATCTACGAGGCAAAGACAACTGTTGAAAATGAGCGCGATATGCTCAAGGCTGTTGAGGAAGTCAAAAACGCAGGCTGCAATGCTCTGACTGTATTTTTGGGTAACTTCGGACCTGAGACACCTGAGACACTCATCGCTCAGAAGTTTGACGGTCCTGTAATGTATGCCGCAGCAGCCGAGGAGTACGGAAACGACCTTATAAACGGCAGAGGCGATGCTTACTGCGGTATGCTCAACTGCTCTTACAACCTCGGCCTCAGAAAGATTAAGGCATATATTCCTGAGTACCCTGTTGGTACAGCGGACGAAATTGCCGATATGATCTGCGACTTTATCCCTGTTGCAAGAACAATAATCGGACTTGCCGGACTTAAAATTATATCCTTCGGACCGCGTCCACAGGACTTCTTTGCGTGCAATGCTCCTATTAAACCGCTCTACGACATCGGTGTTGAGATAGAGGAAAACTCTGAGCTCGATTTGTTGGTAGCATACCGTCAGCACGAAAACGACGAGAGAATTCCTGCTGTTGCCGAGGATATGGCAAAAGAGCTTGGAATTGAGGGCAACCAGTATCCGGCTATGCTGCCGAAACTCGCACAGTATGAGCTGACATTGCTTGACTGGGCAGAGGAACACAAAGGTGCCAGAAAATATGTTGCATTTGCAAATAAATGCTGGCCTGCATTCCCGACAGAATTCGGCTTTGAGCCATGCTATGTAAACAGCCGCCTTGCTGCTAGGGGAATACCTGTTTCCTGTGAGGTTGATATTTACGGCGCACTCAGCGAGTACATAGGTGCATGTGTAACTCTCGACGCTGTTACACTGCTCGATATAAACAACTCCGTACCTGCCGATATGTTTAAAGAGGAGATAGAGGGCAAGTACAACTACACAATAAAGGATACATTCATGGGCTTCCACTGCGGAAATACACCTATCTGCAAGCTTTCAAAGGGCAAGCTCAATTACCAGATAATCCAGAACAGACTTATCGAAAAAGGCGGCGAGCCTGACGTTACAAGAGGTACTTTGGAGGGAGATATTGCTCCGGGACAGATTACCTTCTTCCGTTTGCAGTCAGGTGCTGACAGCGTGCTTCGCAGCTATATCGCTCAGGGTGAGGTACTGCCTGTTGCAACACGTTCTTTCGGCGGAATCGGTATATTTGCTATTCCTGAGATGGGCAGATTTTACAGACACGTGCTCATTTACAAACGCTATCCGCACCACGGTGCAGTTGCTTTTGGACACTGGGGCAAAGCACTTTACAGCATATTCAGCTATCTCGGTGTAGAGGATATTGCGTTTAACCAGCCTAAGGGAATGCTTTACAAAGATGAAAATCCGTTTGCATAATCGTTTTTAAGCGTTTTACACTTTTACAGAGCGGCGGTTCAGTCTTAAAATTTTAATTTAATTCAGCTTAAAAAAGACGGAGCCTTAATAAAAGCTTGTTAAGGCTCCGCTTTGATTTTTTGGGGGATTTTAAGCTTGTTTTGAGGAATAGAGACTGATAAGGAGAGATGAAAAAGTGCTGGTTGGTACTATGAAGCTCAGACTGTCCGTTCCGTGGATAAATACCATGGAGGAAAAACGAATTTTGGTAAAACATATTTCCGACAGGATAAAGCATCGCTTTCCCGTTTCTGTTGTAGAGGTAGCAGAGCATTATACAACGAATATTATAGTTTTGGGTATTGCGTGCGTTGAGGGATATCCGGGAATGTCGGAAGAAAAGCTTGACAGAATTCTTTTATATATACAAGAAAATACCGACGCAGAGTTTATTGATATGAGAAGAGAAATGCTGTCATGTAACGAATAGAGGAGGTACTATGGCGGGGTGGAATCTGTGGCACGGGTGCAGAAAAGTGAGCGAGGGATGTCTTAACTGTTATGTTTACAGAATGGACTCGAATTTCGGCACTGATGCTTCGGTTGTAAAAAAGACGTCAGCTTTTGACTTGCCTTTAAGAAAAAAGAAAAACGGCGAATACGTTATACCGTCGGGAGAAACTGTGTTTACGTGTTTTACGTCTGATTTCTTTATACAGGAGGCGGACGAATGGCGCAAAGAGGCATGGCAGATTATAAAAAACCGTCAGGACCTTCACTTTATGATAATAACTAAGAGAATAGAGAGATTTTATGAATCACTGCCCGAGGACTGGGAAAACGGATATAAAAATGTAACTATTGGGTGCACAGTTGAAAACAACAGACAGGCACACAGGCGCTTGGGGATATTTTTAAACGCGCCGATAGTAAACAGAGAGATTGTGTGTTCTCCGCTTTTGGAGGAAATTGACCTTTGGAGTTATCTTGATGAGAGGATAAAGAGGGTGACTGTCGGAGGCGAATCGGGAGAAAATGCCAGAGTGTGCGATTTTCAGTGGATACTCAATATGTATGAGCAGTGCAGAGAAAAGCATATACCGTTTTCATATTATCAGACAGGGGCAAGACTGAAAAAGGACGGCACGGTGTACAGAATACCGAGAAAATTTCAGCACCGTCAAGCCGAAAAAGCCGCTTTGCAATACGGATTTGACAATATTTAAGTTTTAAAAAATCAAAATCATTCGCTGTAAAACGGATGATTTTGATTATTTTTTTGCAGTTTTTTAAGAAAATTAGCAATAAATTTTGTAATAGTATTTTGATACTGGTTTAAATCAAAAAAGCATTATATAATAAGTACAGCTTTAATGCGTTTATTTAAAAATTTAAGAGAAAGAGGTTTTATTTAAAATGGCAGAGAAAAAAATGAACGGCAAAAAAACACTTATTGCCGCAGTAATAGTTGTAATCGTGGCGGTTTTGATGTTTGCGGGATGGTATTTCACGCGTCAGAAGCCGGTTGAGGGACAAAAGGACATAACTGTAACAGTTGTTTACAAGGACGAGAGCAGCGATAAGTTTGAGATTACAACTCAGGCTGAGTTTTTAAGACAGGCGCTTGAGGAAAAAGACCTTGTAAAGGGCGATGAAAGTGAATACGGACTGTTTATAACCGAGGTAAACGGTGTTAAGGCTGACGCGGACAATCAGGAGTGGTGGTGCATCACAAAATCCGGCGAAACAGTTAACACAGGTGTTGATACAACTCCGATAGCAGACGGAGACAGCTTTGAGATTACTCTGACAGTGGGATATTAACAGATGAATAAGGTAAAGTCGATAACGGTTACCGCGCTTATGGCGGCAATACTGTTTGCGGTGCAGATAATTTTAAGCGGGCTTCCAAATATAGAGCTTGTAAGCTTGCTGGTGATACTGTTTACAATAGCGTTTCCTAAAAATATATGGGGTGCGCTGGCGGTGTTCTGTGTTTTGGAGGGCGTGTTTTACGGCTTCGGAACATGGTGGCTGATGTACCTGTATGTATGGCCGATACTGGCTCTGACGGCGTATTTTTTCAGAAAAAACAACAGTCCGTTTTTCTGGTGCGTTGTAAACGGAGCGTTCGGACTTATGTTCGGGCTTTTGTGCGCGTTTTCGTATCTGCCAATAGGCGGTATACCTATGATGCTGTCATGGTGGGTTTCGGGTATACCGTTTGACATTGTTCACGGAATATCGAACTCCGTGACCGCTTTGGTATTGTTTAAACCGCTTTATTCGGCTTTGGAATATATTGCACGGGAATTAAAAAAATAAATAATGATATAAAAACATAATTTTTAAAATTTTGTCACGAAGGCGGACATGTGCCGCTACAGTGACTTTTCGAGAGAAAAACAGCGCCAATCCGGCGGTTTTGCCGCTAGCGGATGCGTTTTTCGATGAAAATGGCGTATTGGGGGAAAATCACAGAGTGAGTGTACACGCAGCGATTATGTTTGTCTCTCAAGAGCGTGTCGATTTTATCTACACGCTCAAACACCGTACAGCTTTTTAAGACTGTACGGTGTTTTTATCTGTACGGGACGTCTCTGTCCGATATTGTGTGCACACGCAGGCGGTACTGAGTCGGGGTAAAGCCCGTATATTTTTTAAATTGCCGCATAAAGTGCTCGGGGTTTTCATATCCGCAGAGCGAGGAGATATAGTTTATAGGGAAGTCGTTTGTCTCCAAAAGGTATTTGGCGTATCCTATTTTACTTGCTGTAATATCAGACAGCACCGATGTTTTGAAAAAACTGCTGTAAAGGTGCTGAAAATATGACAGGCTCAAGTTTATGCTCTTTGCCATATCGGGAACGCTCCAGCGTTTATATGGAGCATTGTATATATCACTTCTGAGCTGCTGCATTTTGGCAAGGTAAGGGTGGTCGGGTACAGCGGGCATAATCTGCATTGATTCGCACAGCTTTAAAAGCATTTGGCGTATTCCTAAATCGACAAGTGTGTCTGTGTAGCGGGTGTTTGTCTGATTTTGTTCGCCGAGCGCGCGTATCATGGATGATAGAGAATGTGCGTCACGGCAGACAAACGGTGTGTTTTTTGGTAGGTCGAGCGTTTCTACAAAGTCGCTGTCATCGTCGCAGTCAAAGTGTATCCAGTCGTTTATAAAGTCAGTCTCAAAGCCGCTGTAATGCTGACACTCGCCTTTTGTGTAGAGTATGGCTGTCGAGCGCTTTACATGTATCGGTTTTTCATTGCAGTAAACTATTGCAGGGCTTTGAAAAAGTATTAAAAGATAGTTGCCCGAGCCGTTCGGACGGTGCATTTCAAAAGTTGACGGATGGATAAATCTCCAGCCTGTTCTGTGAATATAAAACATGTGTATAACCGTCCTTTCCGTAAAATAAAAAAGCATAAAACATCAGTTGTAAATATTATAAATCATTGCGAAGCACCCTGCAAGGGAATATACTTTACTCAGATAAATTTTACGCTTAAGGGGAGGCGTTTTTAATTGAAAAAGGCAAAGCTTGCGTTTGTGCGCGGAAACAATATAGGTGAGGTTGACAAAAGGCTTTTCGGCTCGTTTATAGAGCATTTGGGCAGAGCGGTGTACGGCGGAATTTATGAGCCGGGACACCCGATGGCGGACGAGCTCGGCTTCAGAAAGGATGTTTTAGAGCTGATAAAGGAGCTCGGCGTGCCGGTTGTGCGCTATCCTGGAGGAAATTTTGTGTCCGGCTATCACTGGGAGGACGGCACAGGTCCTAAGGAAAACCGCCCGAGACGCACCGATTTGGCATGGGGCACCATTGAGACAAATCAGTTCGGCATAGATGAGTTTCAGGAGTGGGCAAAGAGAGCTGATGCTCAGGTCATGATGGCAGTAAACCTCGGCACAAGAGGACCTGAGGATGCTAAGAATTTGATAGAGTACACAAACCTTAAAGGCGGCACGTATTACAGCGACATGCGTGTAAAAAACGGCTTTAAAGACCCGTTTGACATAAAGCTGTGGTGTTTGGGCAACGAAATGGACGGACCGTGGCAGATATGCTCAAAGACAGCTTATGAATACGGCAGAGTTGCTCACGAAACTGCAAAGCTTATGAAGTGGGTTGACCCGTCAATAGAGCTTGTGGCGTGCGGAAGCTCCGGCGCTAATATGCCGCAGTTCGGCAGATGGGAGTCAACTGTGCTTGAGCACACATATGACGATGTGGACTACATCTCACTGCACACATATTACGGAAATCCTCAGAACGACACACCTGACTTTTTAGCCTGCTCGCTCGATATGGATTATTTTATACGTTCAGTTATATCGACCTGCGATTATACTGGAGCAATACTCAAAAACAAGAAAAAGATAAATCTTTCGTTTGACGAGTGGAACGTGTGGTTCCATTCAAAGGAGGCGGACACAAAGATTGAAAAGTGGAGCATAGCTCCGCCTCAGCTTGAGGATATCTATAACTTTGAGGACGCTTTGCTCGTCGGACTTATGCTGATAACTTTGTTAAAACACGCGGACAGAGTTAAGATAGCGTGTCTTGCACAGCTTGTAAACGTAATTGCGCCGATTATGACTGAAAACGGCGGCAGAGCATGGGCGCAGACGATCTTTTATCCGTTTATGCACGCTTCAAAGTTCGGCAGAGGAACAGTTTTGTTCTCGACACAGGAGAGTGAAAAATACTCGAGCAAAAACTTTGACGATGTGCCGTATGTTGACAGCGTCGGCGTTTACAACGAGGAAAACGGAGAGGTTACAGTGTTCAGCGTAAACCGTTCACTCGACGAAAACGCCGTGATAGATATGGACTTTTACAACTTCGGAAAAGTTGAGTTTATAGAGCACATTGCACTTGAATGCGACGATGTAAAAGCTATTAACACAGCTGATTGTGCTAAGGTTATGCCTGTTAAAAAGGCTGTTACAAAAGCAGACGGCGGCAAGGTTAGCGTTGAGATTGCGGCTAAATCCTGGAATGTAATGAGATTTAAGGTTGAGAAATAGCCATTTAAAAATGCCCTTTTCCATAACGGAGAAGGGCGTTTTTTGTTGCAATTATATATAGTCTGTAAACTTTTTGTATGGTATAATTTTATTACAAAGTAAAAATATACAAAGAGGTGAATTTACAATGAAAAGAGATGTAAAGCTGTATAACGTCATGTTTCCGATATGGTTTTTACTTATTTATCCGACGTATTTATGGATGTTTATTCTGCCGGCTAATTTTGCGATTGATTCACTTGTCTTGATTTTGGCTTTGAAGTTCCTGAAAATAGACGAGAAATTCAAAATATGGGAGAGCGCTATATTTAAAATTTTCGGAGTAGGCTTTCTTTCGGACTTTATCGGCGCGGCGATAACCTATCCGGTTACTATGATGATGTCCTCAGATAATTTTAATCCTACATATTTCCCCGCCGCAACTATTGTAACTATACCCGGTGTGATTTTGGCAGGCGTTTTAATCTACTTTTTGAATAAAAAGCTATCTTTCAGAAAAACTCAGCTTACACCGAAGCAAATTCACAGTATAAGCCTTGCGCTTGCCGTATTTACCGCACCGTATGCCATGATGATACCGATTTACGGGTAAAAAGTAATCTTAAAAATTAAAACAGCTATTTGACAACTGCCATGAATTGTATATAATCTTGTTTAAGCATTCAGCAGTTTTGCTTATAAAATGAGAAAATATAATTTATGGAGGTGTGCTCAGTGATTGGAAGAAAGAAAAAAATACTGATTTCAGCGGCAGTTATAGCCGTTATATTTGTAATATGGATTTTTTGGAGCAATGTAACCGTGGGAGTGACGCGCTATACAATTAAAAGTGAGAAACTTCCGACTTCATTTGACCGATATAAAATCGTTGTTGTGTCAGATTTACATAATGCAGAGTTTGGCGAAAACAACAGCACGATAACAGAACTGGTAGAAAAAGAAAAACCGGATATTATTGCGCTGACCGGCGATTTAGTTGATTCAAGCAAAACAGATATTCAGACAGCGGGAGAGCTTGTGAAAAAGCTCGTTGAAATTGCCCCGTGCTATTATGTTACAGGAAACCATGAGGCGTGGATTGGCAGTCAGTATCAGGAACTCGAGAAAATACTGCTTGACGCCTCGGTTGTTGTTTTGCATGATAAGTCGGTTAATTTGACAAAGAACAATGAGACGATACAGCTTGCAGGACTGGACGACCCTAATTTTACAGACAGAGATGCGTCCGTTC
>CALXEM010000040.1 GCA_944387335.1 uncultured Clostridia bacterium
TATCCTGCACACTTCTTTTAACAAAACTGTGCTGTCTATATTTAAAAACTTATCGCTTGTATCAGGGAAATGCGCGCCTATATCGCCCAAAGCAAGTGCGCCGAGCATGCTATCCATAATCGCGTGAATAAGTACATCTGCATCGGAATGTCCTGCCAGTCCCAATTCAAACGGCACTTCAACTCCACCCAATATCAGCTTTCTTCCCTCGGTCAGTCTGTGTACGTCGTAGCCGTGTCCTATCCTTATCATTTTAAACCTCCGAATTTATTATAGCCTCAGCCAAAACTATGTCCTCAGGCGTAGTTATCTTTATATTTGTATATTCTCCCGGAACCATATGTACGCGCTTGCCTACCGACTCAAACAGTTGGCAGTCGTCTGTATAGTCCTTTCCCTCTAAAACAGCTTTTTTCAAAGCCTCGTTATATATGTCTGCTTTAAACACCTGCGGTGTCTGAGTTATAAACAATGTGCTTCTATCAGGCGTTGACGCTACAAAACCGTCCTTGTCCATTGTCTTTATAGTATCCTTTACCGGAACTGCGGGGAACGACGCCTCGTATTCAAAGGCGTCCTCTATGCACATATCAATACATCCGGTCGATACAATCGGTCTTGCTCCGTCGTGGATTGCATAGTAGTCCGTGTTTTCGCTGCACGCCTCAACTCCTCTTTTTACCGAAGCCTGACGTGTATCTGCACCGCTTACTATATTTGTTACCTTTTCTATTCCGAATATGTCAAGCTGTTTTTTAAGCCACGGGATTTTTTCCTCTTTTGTGACTACAACTATCTCATTTACCAAAACGGAATTTTCAAAAGCTTTGATTGTCCTTATCAAAACGGGCATACCGTCTATATCTATCATCTGTTTATCTATTGACCCCATTCGGCTCGATGAGCCTGCCGCAACGATTACGGCGCTTGTTTTAGGGAGTAATTTTTTCTTTTTAAAAAGCTCCATAAACTGTTTTCTCCTTACAATGTTATATGGCATTTACATATTATATTGTATATCATTATACCTCTTTTTAGCAACAAAATATGTAAAATTCAAAAATAAAAACTCCGAGTACAACTGTTTTATCACAGCCATACCCGGAGTTTATTTAATTTATACCCTCAAACAATAAATAGGAAAAACTAAGTCAAAATTAGAATTTGAACTCGCACTCGCAGTACTCAGCCATAAGGTCGATACAAGCGTTTACATCGTCCATGTCTATAACACATACTGGTGAGTGGCAGTATCTTGAAGGAATGCTGATACCGCAGCAACGAACACCGTCGTTAGACTGGTTGATTGCACCTGCATCTGTTCCGCCACCTGCAAGAACGTCGAGCTGGTAGTTGATTTTTTTATCCTCAGCAACTTTAACCATTGTATCAACAAGATACTCGTCGCAGATAACTGTGGAGTCGATAACTTTAACAGCAGCACCGCCGCCGAGTTTTACATTACCGTCAGAATCAGCAGGAGTATCGTATGCGATTGTTACGTCAACTGCTATACCGATGTCAGGTTTAATGTAGTTGGAAGCAACCTTAGCACCTCTGAGACCTACTTCCTCCTGTACAGTAAATGCAAAGTAAATATCATTGTATGGGTTGGAGAGCTTTTTGAAGCTTTCGATAAGGATATATGCACCTGAACGGTTGTCAAATGCTTTAGACATCAGGCGGTTGTTTGCAAGCTCTACAAACTCGCCTACATAGTGAGCAACATCGCCTACTTTTACAAGCTTCTCTGCCTCTTCCTTAGATTTAGCACCGATGTCTATGTAAGCCTTGTTGAGGTCGTTGTTTGAAATTTCAGCAATATTGCTGTTTGTCATAATGCAGCCGTAAACACCGTTTCTGAAACGAACTCTGTTTGCATAAGATGTGTGCAGGGAAATTCCGCCTACTGCACGGAATTTAAGATAACCACTGTCAGTGATAGAAACAACCATAAAGCCGATCTCATCTATATGAGCTGCAGCCATGATTTTCTTTTTATTCTCGCCGTGACCTTTTTTTACTGCTACAAGGTTTCCAACAGCGTCGGAAATAAACTCGTCCGCATAATCCTTAAGCTCGTTTTTTACAAATTCAGCAACCTGAGACTCACGTCCAGGAATACCGAAAACCTGTGTGAGCTCGTTAAACATTTTCAAAGACATAACTACACGTCCTCCCTAAAAACATAATATATTCATATATTACATCAAAACATACATTAAGTAAACACAAATTTACTAAATAATTACTTTTACATCATACGGCTTCAAGCTGAGTGTACCCGCATATTTTTCGCCCGACAGAATATCAGTATATTCTCTGTCCAAAGTTAATGTCTGCTCATTTTTTGTATAGTTCTGAACAAAGAGATAATCCTTATCTCCCACTCTCTTACCGACGGTTACACCGTAAGGGAGCTCTCCTTTAAAGTTTGGCTCAACATCCGTTCTCTTTAAAAGCTCACGGTAAAAGTCCTTTTGGAACGCAGGCTCATTGCGTGAAGCAATATAGTAAGACTTGCCCTTGCCAAAATCATTTTCGGTGAGCGCCGCCATACCTGCATAGAAATCCTCACCGTAAGTGTAAAGCGGTTTTGCAGTAATGCAGTGAATGAGGTCGCACAGCTCGGACGCTGTATATTTCTCTTTCATTGTGTCAGGCGCTTCACCGCATTTTACTATGCAGTTTGTCTCGCCGTCATACAGTGAGTCTATCTCCTCACTGCGAATACCCATAACGTCCATCATTTCGCCCGGCATTCCTCCGAGGAAGCAGAGGTCTGTCTCATTTACAATACCGCTCCAGTATGTCATTACAAAGCTTCCGCCGTCGGATACAAATTTCTTAACCCTGTCTGAAAAGCCGTCTCTGAGCATATATACCATAGGCGCTATTACAACACTGTATTTTGACAAATCACAGGTCATGTCTATTATGTCAACGGAAACGCCAAGCTCCCACAGCGCTCTGTAATGCGCAAGGACTGTCTCCTTATATTTTACCCCGCAGTTTCTCGGTCCCTGTGAGTCGTTTACGCCCCACGCATTTTCTACGTCAAATATGAGCGCTACCTTAGCCTTGACATTGCTGTCATACAGGCACTGAAGCTTCTCAAGCGCAATTCCCACGTCGCGCACATCTCTAAATACCCTTGTATCGCTCTTGCCGTAATGGTCAACAACTGCTCCGTGGAGCTTTTCGGATGAGCCTCTGCTCTTTCTCCACTGGAAATACTGTACAGAGTTAGAGCCGTGAGCAACAGCCTGCAACGATGACAAAAGGTGCATTCCAGGACGCTTTAACTTGCTGACCTCCTGCCAGTTTGTCATGCTCGGAGTACTCTCCATGAGCATGAACGGACGGTCTTTCAGTGAACGCATTAAATCGTGGTACATAGCAAACTCGGATGCAACCTGAGTTTCATCGCCGACGTGGTGCCACTTAGGATAAGCGTCCCATGAAATTACATCTATGTCGTCCTTTATAACCTGATAGTTTAATCCGTCAAAGTACATCATCATGTTGATAGTTGTAGGAATATCAGGATTTACACTCTTTACAGCCTTTGCCTCCCACTTTATAAAATCGGAAGTCTGGTGTGTTACAAATCTGTTCCAGTCAAGGTTCATGCCGTGAACTATATCCTCTCCGTGCGGAGCGGGAGATTCTATCTGCGACCAGTCTGTATATGTATGACTCCAGAAAGATGTCCACCAAGCCTTGTTTAAATTGTCAAGCGTTTTATATTTATCCTTTAAATATTCTCTGAACGCCTTTTGGCACAGTTCACAGTGACAGTCACCGCTGTACTCGTTTGAGAGATGCCACAGAATAACACCCGGATGATTTGAATATCTCTGCGCCAGTTTTGTGTTTATCTGCCATACCTTTTCCCTGTAAATCGGCGATGTGTAGCAGTGATTATGGCGTTTTCCGAAAAGGTTTCTCACTCTGTTCGGACCTACTCTGAGTACCTCAGGATATTTTTTTGCCATCCAGTGAGGTCTTGCGCCGCTCGGTGTAGCCAAAACGGTGTAAATGCCGTTGTTGTAGAGGTTATCTATTACCGAATCAAGCCATTCAAAGCGGTATACGCCCTCCTCAGGCTCCAAGGTCGCCCACGCAAATATGCCGATAGACATACAGTTGCAGTGCGCCTCTTTCATCAGTTTTATATCCTCTTCCAAAATTTCCGGGTGGTCAAGCCACTGGTCAGGGTTATAGTCGCCGCCGTGGACAAATTTAGGAAATTTAGGTGTAAGCGGTTTAAATTCGTTATGCAATGTATTCATCTCCTTTTAAGCTTTATGCTTTATGCTTTACGCTTCATACTTACTCAGCTGTAAAATAAAAGTTAAAGTCAATTTTTGTATCTGTAATTCTGTACTGCTCCAAAAGCTCAGGACCGCATGAATTTGAGCCGACACCGCTCATATCATAGTCAATGCACAGCACGCTGTAACCTGATTTCTCAAGCTCAAAGTTGTGTGCTTTCTCGGTGAGTTCTTCCTGTGTATATACGCTTGCATTAAAGCTGAATGACTCGTCTGAGAGTACGGTTATTTTGTCCTTGCCAGATGAGAGTGTAACCTTTTCGCTCATGCAGTGGCTTGAGTTTTCCTGCGGGAAGATGTAGTCCTCGTGCATTTTATCTATCGGTGAACTAAACTTTCCGAAATACGAAGCAAAGTTTTTATCCTTATAAGCCTCAAACGGACCGAAACCGATGTATTCAACATCGTTGTAGCTCTCAGGAATAAAGAAGCGCACGCCGAAACGCGGAGGATTAGGCATTTTATCATTTCTCTCTGCATGAATATCTACCTTTAATGTGCCGTCGGAGAAAATGGTAAATGTATTCTTCATTCTCATTACAGGTCCTACTACAACTGCTGTAAGTGCACACTCAGTCTCTATTACAACTCTGTCGGACTCTTTCGTTACAGTGCTCGAATATGCTCTGGAATATGTCCTGTCAAAACGGGCTTCCTTCCATTTTTCCTTGTCGTTTATATCGTTGTCGGTAGGAGCACGCCATACATTGTATTCCATCGGCTTTTCAATAAGCTGTTTGTTGCCCTTTGTGATTGAAGATATAACGCCTTTTTTAGCGTCAAACTCATATATAAAGCCGTTTGCTTTAACTGTAATGCTGTTTTCATTCTCTGTAACGGACATATCTTCTCCGTTTAATTCAGGCATGAAGCACTCGCGCTCAACCGGC
>CALXEM010000041.1 GCA_944387335.1 uncultured Clostridia bacterium
CGGTTGAGCAAAAGTCAGCGTGGGATTGATGTGGTATCTTTATCTAAGTGAACCCCCCGTCTCCCATTTAGACACGGTCTGACGGCTCACTCCGAGCTTTTCGGCTACCGCTTCCTGTGAGAGTCCCTTTTTCTTTCTCGCGTTAAAAAGACTGCTTCCCAAATTCATCTTAAAGCCTCCCTTTTTAATTTTCACGTATAAATTATAAGCCTTTATACAGAAAAACTCTATCAACTAAAACATGAATTTGTGCTAAGTTTTTTAACATTCAGTTTTCCGCATGATATATTTTATCCTACTTGCTTTGTACGATGTTATTGCAAATCTGTTTGTTTTTCTAATTTTGGCTATTTGCAAGTCCGCGGAATTCCTCAATCATAGACTGCAACGTAATTTTTTCCATTGTTGACTTAATGGCGTCCTCAATCTGGCTGTAAGGTGTTTGTAAAACCTTGGCGATATTTTGCGCCACAGGGCAGGGACGTTCCTGACAGGAATGAACTCCTATCAGCGATTTGAGTCCGTTGGGCTCCAATGCCGTATATATTTGATAAAGTGTAATTTGTGATGGCTCTGCACATAATTCAGCGCCTCCGGTGCCTCTCTGCACTGTGATTAAACCGGATTTTTTTAAAGCACTTATAATGTTGCGGATAACAACCGGATTACATCCCGTACTTTTAGCAAGGAGTTCACTGGTTACCTTAACAGTTCCTTTAGCTTCATGAATAAATATCAAACAATGAACCGCAACTGAGCATTTCATACTAATTTGCATACTCTAGCCTTTCAAAACAATAAATTTATTGATGTAAATGTTGACTTTACATCTGACAAATGTTAAACTATACAAGATGTAATTTCAACAATTACATCTATTATTTTATCTGGTTTTTAAATGAAATTCAATAGCGGCCAAGACAAAATATCCATTACATCAGCGCACTGCATTTTGTAAAGATAAGGCTATCAACTTAAAAATTATATATTCAATATTATTAAACAATTAAGAGGGATAAGCATATGAAGCTATATGAAATTGCATTTAGTCCAACAGGTGGAACTAAAAAGGTTTCAGAAATTTTGACAGGTGCAATGGAAAGTGAGGTTGTTTCTGTCGATTTAACCGATAGTCAAACAGATTTTCACACCGTTGAACTGACACAGGAGGACGTTGCAATTATTTCCGTGCCGTCATATGGAGGTCGTGTTCCCGCCGTTGCTGCCGAAAGATTGTCCATGATAAACGGTAACGGCGCAAAAGCTGTATTGGTATGTGTCTACGGCAACAGAGCCTACGAAGATACACTGATTGAATTACAGGATATCGCAAAGCAAGCCGGATTTTGCATAATAGCCGCCATTGCCGCTATTGCAGAACATTCCATTGCGCGTCAGTTTGCATCCGGCAGACCTGATACACAGGACTCTCAGCAGCTTTCTGATTTCGCTAAACAGATTAAAGATAAAATTGTTTCAGCTAACACCTCAGCGCCGTCGCTGCCCGGAAATCGTCCTTATAAAAAGTCCGGTGGCTCAGGTATAATTCCAAAGCCCAACAAAAATTGTACAAAGTGCGGTATATGTGCTAAGGAGTGTCCTGTTCAGGCAATTAGCAAGGAGAATCCAAAAGAGGTTGATGAAAAGGCTTGTATATCCTGCATGCGCTGTATTTCAGTATGTCCTCATTCAGCACGTAAGGTAAATCCTGTTATGCTTTCCGCAGTCGGTCTGGCACTTAAGAAAGTGTGCTCTGACAGAAAAGACTGTGAGTTGTTTATTTAATAATAGCTTTTTCTCTAAATAAATTGACTTACACTCTAAATTTTTACAGGCAATAGAACTATTACATCAATTTTGCAAATAAAAATACCAAAAATTACAACAACCCCAAAGCTCTCAAAAAAGCTTCGGGGTTGTTGCATTTTCATATTATTTGCCGTCCTCAATCTGCATTGTCTGCATCATTTCCTTTGTAACGCTGTTCTTTTCGCCGTACTTTATCCAATATGAAGTTGAAGCGGATATAAACATCTTTTTGCTTATCGGCATTGTGACAGATAGGGAAGTATATTTTGAATTTGCAATCGACGCGGCGAGCTTTTTAATTTTTCTGACCGCAAACACCTTAAACGGGGTTGTGAGTATTGCTTCGCCAGAGCCTATCTTTAAGACAGAACCGAATTTATATCCGTTTTGTCTGCAAAAGAGCTCAACTGTCTTTACAGCAATATTATTCTGATAATGTTCGATAAACCCGCAGTTTATCAGCACGGATATTACAGGCTTATTTTCAGGCTGACTGTTTTCAAGTGATTTTAAGAAATTCAGCAGTGTAACGGGGATAGAGTCAGCATACAGCGGGAACACCAATAAAACGTCGGTATAATCAGACATTTTAGAGCAGAGCTCGTCATGATTTGTCCTTGTAATATTGAAATAGTCTGTATGAGTCTTGCAGTTATCCGAAAATATCTTAGCATACTGCTTGGAATTGGACTTAGGCGCGCGCGGACTTGCGTTTAATATCATTATTTTTCCCATTTTGCCACCTCACTGTTCACTATATCGTTTAAATCTGAAGCTTTTGTAAAGATAATCTCAAAGCTTTCAAAATTCATGTTTTTGGCGTTTCTCTCTACAAGTGACGAAAAGAGCTTCTTTTCATCGTCGGACATATCGCCGTATGCTATGATAACCGCTTTTTTGAGTGCGACATCGCGCTGTACGTGATGTGTTTCACCGTCGAGCAAGCGTATAAATGCCTGTTGTACTGGTATTGCCCGCTCGAGCATTGTTTTCATAACAGTGTCATATGTGCCGTATTTTATATTACTTACGTATATCACGCTGTCACTCTTTGCAATATACGGATATACCTTAACAGCGTCGTCGCGGATAACGCATTTGCCGGGCGTCTTTGTCCAGCACCCGAAACAGCCTACGCAGTTTGTTATCTTTAGTTTTGACAAGTCAATATATTTTATATCACTTTCCTGACTGATAAATTCGGGCAAACTTAAATTGGTATCGCTCAATATCAGCTTCATATTTCAGTTACTCCTCTTATTTTTAATTTAAACCAGATGTATCAATTATCTGTGTTTACGCTTTATATTATACAATAAAAGTATACATTTGACAAATACAACATATCGGGTAAAATATTATTAACCTTTATTATTTTGGCTTTAAGGACGGTGGTCTTGTGAAGATATATCCTATATATCACAGCGGATTTTTTGTCGAGATGGATGAGCATTATCTGCTGTTTGACTTCTACAAAGGGGAGATACCCAAACTTGACAGCTTAAAACCTCTTTATGTCTTTGTGTCACACTCCCATTATGACCACTATAACCCCAACATAGACAATGTTACAGAATACTATAAGACGAGAAAATTTATAGTAAACGGCGTGGACAGTCCAAAATTTTATAACGCCGACGCAGACAGTCAGTACCTTATCGACGACGTTAAGATAACTACTTTTAAATCCACCGATGAGGGTGTTGCCTTTTTGGTTGAGACAGAGGGCAAAACGATATACCACGCAGGGGATTTGCATCTGTGGTACTGGGGTGACGAGGACACCGAAGAGGAAAGACAGGATATGTACGAGCGATACATTAAAGAAATTAAAAAGCTCGAGGGCAGGGAAATTGACGTTGCGTTTTTGGTGCTGGACAGCCGCCAGAAGAACGAGGACGCTCCGCTCGGCATAGAGCTTTTCAATGAGATGACAAAGACAAAGGCGATTTTCCCGATGCATTACAGCCACGATGAGGATTTGATGGAAAAAAGGCTTTTAAAGCTTAAAAATAACAGCAATGTTATAAATACAAGGAGGTATAAATGCTATGAACTTTAAAATGGTGCATGAAAACTACAATGTAAGCAATCTTGAAACTTCTCTGAAATTCTACGAGGAAGCTCTCGGGCTTTACGAGGCAAGGAGAATTGAAAACGAGAACTTTACAATCGTTTACGTAAAAAACGAGACAGGTGACTTTGAGCTTGAGCTGACACAGTTAAACGACCACCCGCAGAAATATGACCTCGGCGAGTGCGAATTCCATTTGGCATTTGTTACTGACGACTATGAGGGAGCATACAAAAAACACAGCGAAATGGGTTGTATCTGCTTTGAAAACAAGGAAATGGGCATTTATTTCATCGAGGATCCGGACGGCTACTGGCTCGAGATTATACCTGCAAAAAAATAAATTTACTATAAAAATAACCCGCAGAGGATTTTTCTCTGCGGGTTATTTTTATGCTGTTTTGCAGTTACTTTTTATTTTTAAAAAGCTGAGGCATTTTTTCACCGATAAGCTGTAAAAACTGCTCGTTTTCCTGAGGTGTAAACTGCTGTTTATCAATTACAATCGCCTGATACTCCTTAGTAAACAGCGCATAGTAATTCTGAGTTTCTGCAAATCTTGACATAACATCATAGTTAAAGCTTAATTCTCCGTTTGTGGCAAAATTTACTGTCTTTAGCTTATCGTTCTCAAAAACAATTTTGCCCTCAACCTTGTCGGTGCCGTAAATTTCACGAAGTCTTTTAACAGTTACCTGTATCTGCTTTTTTGAAATTAAATACAGCTCAAAAAAGAATGCCGCTATACCTATAAAGCAAATCGCCGTCAGCAGAGTATAATCAACAAAAATGCCGATAATTCCTATGATAAAAAAGATAACGGACGCAATATACACTTTTTTCTTGACGCTCGGTCTTATATTATATTTTCTGAGCTCTTTTACAGCGCTCTCGCTTGTAAGAGTATGTACCTCCATGGTTAAATCTCCTTTCAAAAACAATACCGTTTAATTGATATTATATTCATTTAAGGAGAATTTACAACGATTTTAAAACAATATTTACTTATCCTTTTTGAGAAGATTTTTAAGTGCGAGCAAAGCCGCAAACAGCACTGCCGCAACAGGCCATACTATCCACGTTCTGTCCCAACTCTGGGTATAAAAGCTTATACCAAGGTAAATCGCCGTAATGATACACCAGTAAAATACGGTCAATGGCTCATTTTCTCTGTTGCGCTCTTTTTCTGTTTTTGTATAGTCTCCCTCCTCGAGCAGTCTCTGAAAGCCTCCCCAGACAATACACACATTAACTATAAAATATACTCCGATTGCGGCTAATAAAAACAGCAGACATACTCCGCACACTTCCATAAATTCATTTTCAAACATGGAGGCAAAAATAATGGGAATAATGCTGACAATACATAAAGCAACGCCTGTCACAATACCTGCCGTGAACGTATTTTTATACTGCTCTTTTTTAGTCTCAACTATACCCGCAACACCATAATCCAATGAAATCGGCTCTTTTTCGAGATATTCATATTCATTCAGCTGGAGTCCGTTTACAATAAATATTGCAACGGCAACCGTGACCATAATGAGCAGAACAGAGACGCCGATTGCGCCTGCTGCATTTTCGCTTATGTTTATTTTCCCGTACTCCTGCACTCCGCCCAGAAAAAGCAAAACAACAGGCGATAAAATACATATGCTCACAGCCATGGCGATCTGACTTGAACACTTGTGCACGAGCGATAAAAACGCATTTGCCTCATTAAGTGAAATCTTCCTTGTATTGTCGGGAACATTATCCAAATCGGCTACGTTTACATTTTCGTCGTCCGCATCGTCCTTTAAAAGGTAATCTGTGCTCACTCCGAAAAGCTCACTTAACATTATTATCTTATCAAGCTCCGGCACGGACGCCATTGACTCCCACTTTGAAACAGATTGTCTTGAAATATTCAGTCTTGAAGCCAATTCCTCCTGTGACCAGCCCTGTTCTTTTCTTAATTTTATTATTTTTTCCGCAAGAATCATACATAACACCTCTCGTTTTATGGTTAGTTTTTTAGCAGGAATTTTAGGTACCGTATATCCTTTAAGCTGACTTAATTATACCAAAACATATGGTTGCACGCTATCAACTATACTCGGAATTTATGTCAACTGACAGTTGCAACCGCTTAAAAATGCTATTAAATCTCAAATTCAAGCCAAAAAACCGCAAAAAATAACGCCGAACACTGTTTTTGTCCGGCGTTATAAAAAATATCAGTTTATTTTATGCAGTAAACGAAGCTGAAGCGGCCCAGCCGGTTATCTGATCCGCATAATCTGTAAAATCGCTTTCAGATGTGGCAAACTGAATCATCCAAAATGCGTCGTCAGCTTTGTACAAGTAGGTGATATAGTGATATGTATCGCTGTTTGCAGTGTCCTCATAGTCATACTCAAAATATGTAAGACCGCCGGAGGTCTGAAGCTGAGAATCGGTAAGTCCGTTTCCCTCAATTACAAGATTGCCGTATTGCTCGAGTGTGTAGTCCTCAAATCCCTCAGCAAGAGTAAACTCCTCTTTTAGAACGAAAATAGCTACATCCTTTGAGTCATAGCAGACAGTGTAACCGGAATAGCTCTCCTCTGTAAAATTATCTGTAAGTGTTATGCTCATTCCGTCGGCACTAAAGCTCTTTGCCTCAGGCGCTTTGCTTATAAAACCGAAAATGGAGTTTATAACTATAAACCCACCAATCAAAAAGCCTATTGCAATAGCTCCGAGCAGTACAGCCAAGCCCTTAAAGGAGCCTTTTTTACGATTAGCCATAACTTCGGCAGAAAAGTTATTGTCAAAGCGGAAGGCGTTTCCTGTTGCAGGGTTAAACTCGTTTTTACCTGTCAGAAATATGTCCTGCTCTCCGTCAGGCAACTGATAATAATCATTGCAGTAATTTTTGCTGAGTTTATCTGCAATTACAAATACCTTAGCGTTTTGCTCCCTTATTTGGAAAGTCTTTGTCTCGCCGTTTTTTAACTCTCCAAGCTTTGTGCACGGGATGTTGTTTATGACAGTATCGCCGTACAGCGGGTCCTCAATATAGACTTTCATTGTAACAAGACATGCCGCAAATTTTTTTGTTCTTCTAATAGTTAAATTCCTCATATTTTACTACCCCCTCATATAAACAATATAGCATACACCGAGATGTAATTCAATTTAAAAGGCACAATAGCTAAAAAAATTTTATAAAATACTCATTATAAGGAAAATAATATTTTAATACATGTATTTTTATTCATATTTAAAAATAATTTTATTCTTTATGAATATTTAAAGGACAAGTTGAATATCTATTAAACATAGCTTATTTTATGTTTTCAAGAAGTATTCAACTCTTTCAACAAAGTTTTCAACAGCTTTATCATGCCCTATTCAACGTATTTTTGGTGGAAAACTCTGTTGAAAGGGTTTAAAAATCCACTCAATGCCGCTTTTTATGTGTTGAAATATGACTTTTTTCTGCAAAAATCGCAATTATACACTGAATTTGTGCAGTTTTCCTATATATATGACTCTGTTAATTATTTTCTGCACATTTCTTGCCTGTCAAAAAGTTTTTATGCATTATTATGTATGTATAATATATTCATTTTTATAAATAAAAATAAGAGATACGGATTATTTTCATCTTTCCGTATCTCTTTTTAATTTTAGTCTTCTTTAAGTATTCGCACCATCTTTATTATGCTTCTTACAGCCATCACCATTGCACCGAGCGCTATGACGAACGCTATAATAAATCCTGTCCATGCCTCGGTTTTAGGCTTTGAATCGGACATCGACATAATTTCATCTAATTCAGGCGTCATACTGATATTTACTGTCGCCTGCATTACAACGGTTCCGTTTTTTTCGTCTATAATCTTTAAGTTATTGTAATCAGCATAGGCAAATGCAGTATCACCTGCATCCGCTGAAAACTGTACTGTAAAGGTGTTTCCGCTCACAGCGTCGCTGACATACTCGGCTTTTATTATCTCAAACGACTCCGGCACATCTTCAAGCCCTACATACTGAGCTATTACCTGCTCCTGGCTGTCTGTAAATTCTGTAACGGCAGAGCTCGTACCCGACGAAATCAGTGCAAACACTATAAGCACCGCGAAAGATATAACCGCTCCCGCCACAAGCCATGCCACAGCCTTTAAAAGTGAAAAGATAACTTTTCCGGCATTTGACTGCATTATTCCGCCTGCCTTTCTCAACGTAGTTTTAAATTATTACTACTACTTTAACATAAAAACAGGCGGTTTGGAATAAAAGACGGTCGAAAATTTAAAATAAAAGCTTTTAAACTATGCTTTAAAACTTAAACTTTACTCAGCGTAAAACTCATCAACAGCGTTGAAGAATGCGTCAATGTTATCCCATGAGGACATAGGAGGAATATCGCATCCGGAGGAAATTACAAAGTTCGGGTACTGTGAGCACTCCTCAAGCAGAGCGGAAGTAGCTGTCTGAATTGAAGCAGGTGTTCCGTTTTTAAACTCGCCTGCAGGGTCAATATTTCCCATTGCAACTATATTTGACGGAATATGTGTGAGCATCTCGGACATCTGGATTGCATTTCCGAAGTGGTATGCAGCCGCATTTGTTCTGAGAATGGAATCTATCATCTTTATAGTGTTGTCGCCGCAGTTGTGGTAAATTACAATGAAGTCGTCTGTCTGTACTGCTTCTATGATACGGCGTACATATGGCTCGGAAAACTCCTCTGCAAGCTCAGGGGAGAGCATACCTGTAAGCGGCTCAGCCATAACAACGCCGCTTGCACCTGTGTTTTTATATGCGCTGATGTATTTAATAAGGAACTGTGTTGCCTTTTCCATTACTGTGTGAACCATGTCAGGCTCAGCGTAGCAGTTTACCATTATCTCTGTTACGTCCATAAGTCTGCCTGAAAGGGAGAAAGGTCCGATAACGCCTGCGAATACTGGTCTGTCTGTAATGAGTTTGCAAGCTTTTTCGATAGCCTCTATATAAAGACCTGTTCTTCCTGCGCCTACCTCAGGTACCTGCAGAGCCTCTGCATCGTCCTCGTCCTCAACTATTCTTCCTATAACTGTCGGAACCTCGTCGTCGCTTACTCTTACAGTTGAGCCGAATGCCTCAGCCTCTACTGAAAGGTCCATCATGCTTACAGAAGCAGCTGCATTTGTTCTGTCTGCCACCATCTTCATACCCTTTGCCTGAAGGTCGCTGTCGGAAATAAGCTGCTGTACTGTAATGTCCATAAGCTGTATTGTAGGGAATGACAATACCGGCATAGCTTTTTTAGTCTTTGAAGCTATCATATCATCAAGCCATTTTTTCATATTCTGTCCCATTTTTATTCACCTGTACTCCGAGTTTATAAAGGGAGTTCCTTTCTTATTTTATTTATCGGCAATTCATTTTATCCGTAATTCCGTATTTTCAATTATATTATCGGAGTTTTTTTGTTTATAGAAAAAAGTTTATACTTTTTGGAAAGAATCTGAGGTCTTTTACCCAAAAGATATTTTTCAAAAATTATATATATACACCTTTTTAAAAGTTAGATACAAAATTATATGTTTTATGTTGTATTTTTTATTTAATTATGCTATAATTTATCTGTCGTTAATTTGACAGATTTTAAAAACAAACGCTTATACAGCCGGAAAGGAACGGGACTGTTTATGGAAAGCAGAGCTATTACAATTACTTCAAGAAAAAATAATAAGATGTCTATACAGGTTATACCGGGACATTTTGCCACAAACCACTCTCATATAAACTACTTCATCGACATGACAGCAATGAAGCACCAGCACAAAATGGCGTCTGACGCCGCAAGGGAGCTGGCTTCATATTATGCAAACAACACCCCTGTCGACACAATAGTCTGCATGGACGGCACCGAGGTCATTGCCGCAAATCTGGCATATGATTTGACAAAGAGCGGAGTTCAGTCCATAAACGAGGGTGCCAGCATAAACATAGTAACTCCTGAATTTAACAATAACGGTCAGATGATATTCCGTGACAATATTCAGAAAATGCTTTGGAATAAGCATGTCCTTCTGCTCATGGCTTCTGTAACTACCGGAAAAACAATAAACCGCTCGCTTGAGTGCATAAAATACTACGGCGGCATAATGTCCGGTATATGCGCTATATTCAGTGCCATCGACTCTATGGACTCAATAGATATAAACTATCTGTTTTCGCCTGAGGATGTTCCCGGATACCATTCGTATGCCTTTAAGGACTGTCCTGAATGCGCTGCCCACAAGAAGATTGACGCTATCGTAAACAGCTACGGATATTCCAAAATTTAACGTTTAAGTATAAAAAATTCCGTTTTATTGTTTAAGACGGAATTTTTTATTTTTTTGTAAATTTATTAGTTTGACGAATTATCTTTTTGTTTTATAATATATTCATATAATATTTAAAGTACGTTATTGTTGAGAGAAAATTGAGAAAGGGAGATTTAACTTGAAGCGGCTTATGGTATATGTAAAACCCTTTATGGGCGGAATGGCGCTTGCAATAATCATAAAAGCGCTCGGTGCCGTTACTGATTTGCTCATACCGTTTTTTATGGGTAAAGTAATCGACGACGGTATTGCCAAAAACGATGTCCATATGATAGCTGTGCTGTGTGTTGTCATGCTTGTACTGACTGCACTTACGGCTCTGTTTAACATTGTTGCAAACTATGTATCAAGTATTGCCACACAGTCGATAGGCGAAAGGCTGAGAGATGTTTTGTATCATCACATTCAGGGCATGACTGTAAGAGATGTCGACGATGCCACAACCTCCTCGCTTATAACACGTGCCACAAACGACGTTGAGCACGTTCAGAGAACCTTCCTTATGATGACAAGATTTATGATAAGGGCACCTATCATGGCGATAGGCGGCGTTGCGCTCTCCCTTATGATTGACCCGGGACTTACATTTGTCATCTTTATCTCCATGATACTTTTGGCTATGGCAAGTATCTCCGTTTACAAGGTAACACGCCCTATTTACAGAAAGGTACAGCTTAACATCGACCGACTCACCTCTATTATAAGGGAAAACCTCGGCGGAATACGTGTTATCAAGGCGTTTTCAAAGACTGATTATGAGGTCAACCGTGTAAAGGAACAGAGTAAAATAGTAAAAGGTTATGAGCTCAAAGCAGGTAAAATAAACGCGTTTATGGGGCCTTCCATAACGCTTATAACAAACATAACGATAGCGGTTATTCTGTATGTCAGCGGTTACCGCATACAGGACGGAAGCATTGAAATAGGTCAGGTAGTAACAGTGCTCAACTACATAAACATGATACTCATGGCAATGACAATGATTCCGCGTATGTTTATGCTGTTCAGCCGTGCAAACACCTCCGCCGCACGTATTGCGGACATAATGGACAACGAGAACACCACCGAATACGGCGACCTTGAAAAGGCAGACAAATCAAAGACTGTTTTAAGCTTTGAGGACGTAAGCTTTACTTATCCTGACAGCCGTGCGCCGTCATTATCTCACATAACCTTTACGGCTGACAAAGGGCAGACAATCGCTGTAATAGGCTCAACGGGAAGCGGAAAATCGACTCTCTTAAACTTAATACTGCGTCTGTATGAACCGACAAGCGGTACTATAAAGCTTTACGGAAAACCGATAAAGGAATATTCCAAGGAATTTTTTAAAAACACCGTCACTGCCGCAATGCAGCAGTACAATATATTCGGTATGAGCATACGTGAAAACATTGTGCTCGACCTTGACGACAACGACGACAGACTTAGCCTGTCAGCCGAGTCCGCACAGCTCACCGACCTTATAGACGAGCTGGACGAGGGCTTTGAGCACAGAATTTCTCAGACAGGTACAAACCTGTCAGGCGGTCAGAAGCAGCGTATCAGCGTTGCAAGAACGCTTTACCGTGACCCGGATATAGTTGTTCTCGACGACGTTTCCGCGGCGCTCGACTACCGTACAGATTTGAATATGCGTACGGCGCTCAAAAAGAATTACCGTGACAAAACGGTTATTCTGATATCACAGCGTATAAGCAGCGTTAAAAACGCCGATAAAATTCTCGTACTCAAAAGAGGTAAAACCGAGGGCTTTGCCTCTCACGAAGAGCTTATAAAGACGTGTGAGACATACAGAGACATTTGCCGCACACAGAACGTACCTTTGGAATAAGGGGGGCTGACATTATGGCAAAGAAAAGTAAAATGACCGAGCATGAAAAACATATACAAAAACGCCGTGTCGGCTCGCTTTTGCAGCTTATAAAGTACATTTTAAGATATAAGCTCATGATAGCCTGCGTTATTATAAGCGTGCTTGCCGCCAATGTGCTGGCGCTCATTATCCCTGAGCTTACAGGTGTTATGGTCGACTCGCTGAATATCAGCACAGGCACAATAGACTTTAATCAGCTGCTTATAAACGGACTTTACATAATCGCCGTTACAATAGCTGTTTGGATTTTAAGCGTTATACAGAATATGCTCATGCTCAAAACGGCGCAGAACGTTGTGCTCGACTTAAGACATGACGTATTTGCAAAGCTCATGAAGCTGCCTGTATCGTATTTTGACAACAACACAAAGGGAAATATTATAAGTATTATTTCAGTCGATATAGACAACATAAGTGATACGGTATCCTCGGATGCAATAACGCTTATAACAGGTTTTGTAACCGTTGTCGGTTCGCTGTTTATGATGCTTGCAATAAGCCCTGTAATGGCACTCATATTTGTTGTAACAGTGCCTGCGATGTTTATTTCGGCACGTATTATCTCAAAAAAATCAAGAAAACTTTTTAGAGTAAAGAAAAACTGCTTCGGTGAGCTGTGCGGCTACGCCGAGGAGATGATAACTGCTCAGAAAACCGTAAAGGTATACGGAATTGAAAAATTCAACGAGGACAGATTTTTTGAAATTTCCTCAAGGCTTAAGACCTCCGGCGCAAAGGCTGAGTTTGTATCAAGTACGATGATGCCTATTCTAAACGGTATAAACAACTTAAACTTTACGCTCATATGCGCAATAGGTGCTTTCCTTGTTCTGAGTGGCAGGCTCTCAATAGGAAATATCTCCTCATTCGTTTTATACTCAAAGAAATTTGCCCACCCGATAGTGGATACTGCAAATATCATCAATATGCTCCAGTCATCACTTGCGGCGTGCGACAGGGTATTCTCAATACTCAACGCCGATGCCGAGCCTGACGTGCTCATACCTGAAACCTCGTCCGCGTCAAAGGACAGCGTTAATTCTCTTGACAGGGCAAAGGGCAAGGTTGAGTTTGAACACGTAAACTTCTCATACATTGAGGATAAACCTGTTCTCAAGGACGTAAGCTTTACAATAAATCCGGGTGAGACAGTTGCCATAGTAGGTGCCACAGGCTCCGGAAAGACGACTATTGTAAGCCTGCTCCTACGCTTTTACGATATAAATTCCGGTAAAATTAAAATAGACGGAATAGATATAGGCACTCTGCCGCTTGCAGACTTGAGAAAGCAGTACGCAATGGTGCTTCAGGACAGCTGGCTGTTCGAGGGCACTGTCATGGAGAATATAACCTATGCCGCACCGAAGGAGAGAAGCGATCCTGACACTGTGCGCAGACTGTGCAAACAGATAGAGGTAGACGACTTTATAGAGTCGCTGTCAAATGGATATGACACCGTGCTCCACAGCGATTCGGGCGGACTTTCACAGGGACAAAAACAGCTTATAAATATTGCAAGGACGTTTTTGTGCGATCCTCCGATATTTATACTCGATGAGGCAACCTCCTCAGTCGACACTCAAACCGAGGCAAAGATAAAGCTTGTAACCGACAATGTAACACGCGGCAAAACAAGCATTATCATAGCTCACAGGCTCTCCACTATAATAAACGCCGATAAGATTATGGTAATGCGCCACGGCGAAATTATAGAGGTGGGCTCGCACAGTCAGCTCATTGAAAAAGGCGGTCTTTACAAGACCTTATATGAAAGCCAGTTTGCAGAGCTCGACTGATAATTGTTATAAAAAGTATTAAATTTTCCTTACCGCCGTTAATATTAACGGCGGTTTTTTTATTATTTTGTTCTTTCTTTTATTGCTTTCGGCAAAAAAGCTCTTTTTTTAATGCGTTTCAAAGACATTTTATACAAAGCGACAATATATTTTCTTAAATTTCATTAGGACATCACATAATTGACACATTACTTACTCATTTATATAATTTTGAGTATAAATCGTACTATTTGACACAACGCAGTTTTATGACAGAAGGTGATTTGTGTGCTGCTTAAAATAAGAGTTTTTTTCAGAAGATTGTTTGAGTTTGATTTACACAGAATGATGTTGTATGTGCACGCCGTTCAAAAAGATAAGTACAGTCCAGCGATATTTATTATCGCCGATATGTTTTTTTGTGCGGCTGTCTACAACATCGGCTTTTACGACTACTACTCATTTGGCTTTTGTCATATAAAAAGTCACAGGCGCAGAAAAACCTTTATGACTATGCAGGATAACTGGAAGCTGTCTAGAATTTTAAATGACCCAGACTATGTTCAGGTGTTTCAGGAAAAGGATATATTCAATAAGCGCTTTTCCGAATTTTTAGGTCGCGAATACATAGACATACGCGAAAACGATGTAGAGGTTTTAAGAGCATTTCTTAAAAAACACCGCGTTGTATTTATAAAACAGCCTAAAAACTTCGGAGGATTAGGCGTAAAGCGGCTTGACTGTACAGAAACTGACCTTAACGACAACAATCAGCTCAAAAAGCTGTGCGACACCATAATAGAGGGTAAGTACTTTCTGGTTGAGGAGTGCTTAAAACAGCACGAGGATATGAACAAGCTCTATCCTAACTCGATAAACACAATACGTGTTGTAACTGTGCTCGACGACAAGGGAGAGGCACATGTTATGTACACATATGTGCGCATGGGAGTGGGCGGCAGCTATGTTGACAATGTGACCAGCGGCGGCTGTTACGCCATGATAAACCCCGACGGCGTGATTACAAATCCAGCTCTGTGCGATAAGACAGGCGAGTTTTTTGAACGCCACCCGGACACGCACACTGTATTCAACGGATTTAAGATACCTTACTACAACGAGGTAGTCGAGCTGTGCAAAAAGGCAGCATATGTCGAGCCGCATGTAAGATACATCGGCTGGGATGTCTGTGTTACTCCGACAGGTCCTGTATTTGTAGAGGGCAACTACCTGCCTGCATACGACGGACAGGTATACAAACAGCTAAAGGAGCCGGGCTACGGCTTAAAACCTGCTTTTCAGAAAATTGTACCGCAGCTTTAAAGCTTTGATGATAAAATTGACCAACGCAAAAACCTCCTGTACGGATAGATTTTCGTACAGGAGGTTTTTGTTTGTATAATATTCATCAGTCTTTTTGAGAAAATCGCTCAGCGGCAAGACAGACAAGCCCTATTCCGAGCATACCGACAGCTGACTCTGTGTCAATTGTATTTAAAAACGAAAGCACGACTACGGCAATTCCCATTGCCAAAGCTATACCCTTTAACACTATGGAAATTATCTCTGAGAATTTATTGTCTTTCGAATTAGTTTTCGCGTCGGACTTCACCTGCATAAGCTCGTCAACGGTTATGCCAAATATTTCCGCAAGCTTCGGGATTGAATTGACATCCGGGTAAGACAAATCCCGCTCCCACTTTGACACCGCTTTATCTGTAACGCCCATTTTTTCGGCGAGGTCAAGCTGTGTCATTCCGTTTTCCCTGCGCAGTGCCGCAATCATTTTTCCGAAAGACTGGCCTTTTATATTCACTTTACCGCCCCCTTTAATTTATGACTGTATGATAACACGGCGTCTAATATAAACTCAACCGACCGCAAGTTTAGTTTACCCGACTGACAGTTTACATTCGGTTTAGCCTTTTAACACCGCAGTAAAGCATTAAAAATTAAATTGGGGACAGTTCTTGTATTTATCGGGCAAAGGTGAGGAAAAATCAATCCAGCCTAAATTTTCTACAAGCGAAGATAATTTCTCAGGAAATATGTACTTGTTTAAATACTCTATAAAGTCCTGCTCATTGTAGCACAAGCCACCGCCTTTGCGGTACTTTTTTGCGTGAGGACTGGACACTAACCATACACAGCAAAACTCGTTGCAGTATTCTTCTAAATTATCCGCAACTTCATTCGGAACAGAATAGACCTTTCTTTGTGAGTCGGCGCTTAAAATTACATTTTTCAACTGTTTCACCCTTTTAATTTATTTTGCCCTTGCGTTTAAAATATTATATACAGCTATCGAAAGCACCACGATTACAGCACCTATCAAGGAGAGTGTCGACACACTCTCATGGTAGAATAAAGCTACCAAAAGCGGATTTAAAACAGGCTCTATTGTAGAGATTATTGCGGCGGTGACAGGCGGAGTATTTTCGAGCCCCTTTATAAAAAAGATAAACGCCAATCCAACCTGAACAATGCCCTGTACAACTATCATAAAGACAGTCGGCAATGAATAGTCCGTCTGAAAGAATATAAACGGAAGTCCGGCCGCTATACATATGAGCTGACCTATCAGGATAGGGGAATAAGTATCGGCGCCGTCAAACGATTTGAGCATAAAAACTATCGCATAGCTCATTCCCGATACAAGCGCCAGAACATTGCCTAGATTGTTACCGGCACTCAGTCCGTCTAAGAAAAATATAATAACTCCCGCGAACACGACAGAACAGGTGATTAGGTCGTTTTTAAGCGGCTTTTGTTTTAAAAACAGCCACGAAAACAGAATTATGAATATCGGCAGGGTGAACTGCAATACAATGGCGTTTGCGGCGGTTGTAAGCTTGTTTGCCATTACAAAGAAAATATTTGTTACAGCATACGCAATACCGCCTATAATGTTTATCTTATTTATTCTGACCTTTTTGCCCTGACTGCTGAAAAATATGTACACGACTATAAAAGCAAATATATTTCTAAACGAATTCATAGCCATTGCCGACCAAGGGCACGTCTTTACAAAAAGACCTCCCAAACTGAACAGAACAGCCGACATCAGCATATATAAAGCAGATTTATTTACTTTAACGGATTTTGTCATATTACTTTTCCTTTCTGCATATGCCGTATTTTTATAGCTTGCCTTTACGTTCTCTTTTGCTTTATAAATTTTAATATACCCTTTATCCCGAACACGGTGAAGATAACGCCGAAAACAGGCAAGGCCATGCACAAAAGCCTTGTATCCGACTGTACTGCGCTTTTGTCCGACATTAAAATAAACGCAAATCCGACCGCGGTAAAACCAACCAGCACACCTATTATGCCCGCCGCAAGCTCAGCTAGCGCATTTTTGCCGAACATTCGCGCCACGGTGCCGAGCGCTGTACAGATTGTTATGCCCGACAGCATAATACCGACAAACAGATTTTGCTTTATCACAATTACACTGACAGCGGCAAGAAGCAGTATGACTAAAACGAACACCGCCGCAATAAATATTTTAGCAAGCATTCTCACCCAAGGCTTGAGGTTTTTACTTTTTGATGCTTCGGTGACTGCTTCAAAAAACAGCTCAGCAATTATCTCAAAGATAAAATCCATAGCTTCCCCCCGTAAATCAAGGTGACTTTTTCTTCATACTACCACAGCAAAAAACTCAAAGCAACATAAAAACGGCGTCGGATAAACTTATCCGCCGCCGTTAAATTTATTCTTTTTTATTTAATGTTAGATGCAGTACTTCTCCATGTATTTTTCCATTGCGCCGAGAACATCGATGCCGAAGGAATTTCTGACGTCCTCGTTCTCTTTAAGGAACTCATATATATCCCTTACAGTTACAAGAGCGTGCACGTTTATGCCGAACTCCTCTTGCTCTATTTCTTCGCACGTATCGCGCAGGTAGCTCCCCATTGTCCTAAAATCTCTACCGTAGAAAATCCAGCTTCTTTCAGCGCCTGTATTTCGTGTTCAACGGTCAGGGGAGTATCATAATGATAAAATTCATTGTCGTCTATGCCTTGTTCCGCTTTTAACCGAATTAGCTCTTTTCTGAAAAATATTTCACTCTCGTCCGATTCGGCAAAATAATCGGTCAATATAAAATAGCCGTCTGCTTTCAATGCTTCAAATACTTTCCTATACAATGGAATTTTTTCATCTTTTGTGAAATGATGAAGAGATTCAACAGATACCGCCGCATCATAAAAGTCTTTTTCAAAAGGCACGTCAAAATAAGACCCCTGTATTATGGTAAGCGACTTATCGGCAAATTTTTCTTTTAATACTTTGAGCATTCCCTCTGCAAGATCTATACCTGTAACTTTTGCCGTTTTATTGAGTTCAAAATAGTATCCGAGTTCCAATCCTGTACCGCAGCCCAAATCTAAAACGGCGGCATTTTCATTTACAGGCAGGCAGGCCGCAGTAAACGGATAAAATTCATTAGCCGATTCAATCACATTTAATTGGTGTTCCTCATATCCGTCTAATCTTTTATCAAAAAATTCATTCATTTTTTCAAGCATATCATTTTCTCCTCTAAATCGTCTCCTTCGGCGTAAAAAACAGGAAAATATAATACGCATTTTAAATAAGTCATCGGATAATATATCCGATGACTTTACTGTTTTAGATGCAGTATTTCTCCATGTATTTTTCCATTGCGCCCAAAACATCGATGCCGAAGGAATTTCTTACATCCTCATTCTCTTTAAGGAACTCATATATATCCCTTACAGTTACAAGTGCGTGGACATTTATTCCAAACTCCTCGTTTACTTCCATAACTGCTGTTTTGCCGGCATTCTGGCCTACCTCACAGCGGTTTACCGAGATGAACATATCTGTTACCTTTACATCTGCACAGCTGTGGAGAACAGGCATTGTCTCTCTTATTGCCGTACCTGCTGTGATAACGTCCTCGATAATTATAACGCGATCGCCGTCCTTTGGCTTATAGCCTACAATGCTTCCGCCCTCGCCGTGGTCTTTAACCTCCTTGCGGTTGAAGAAAAACGGCTTGTCTATGTTGTAGTTGCGTGCAAGTGCTCCTGCAACGCTTGTTGCGAGTGGAATACCCTTGTATGCAGGACCGAACATTGCGTCAAAATCCTCGCCGACTGTCTCCTTTACAAGCTGAGCATAGAACTCGCCGAGCTTGGAAATCTGTGCGCCTGTCTTATAGTTTCCCGTATTTACAAAGTAAGGTGTGTTTCTGCCGCTCTTTGTAACAAAGTCTCCGAAACGCAGAACATCCGCGCTCATCATAAATTTAATAAATTCTGTCTTTGCCGGAGTAAGCATTCATTCATCATCCTTTTTATATTTATTGTACCTGTGCTTTAAAAGCCTTTTGTTTATCAGAGTTATTTTACCATAAAAAATTTGTTTTCGCCACAGCTTATAAAATAAATTAAACATATTCATTGAATAAAAGCTGTTTTTTAAGTATACTTGGATTATTGCGTCAAAATTATCCGAGAAAGGAATTTTTAATACTATGACAATTCTCATTATAATGTGCGTCGGAGTATTTATCGGTATTAAGTTTTTTTCTAAAAAATATGCAAAGGCAAATTATATTTTACAGGTTGTATGCACGTGTGTGCTTATTTTTTCAATGGGTGCGTCGCTCGGCGCGCGTGAGGAATTTTTATCGGAGATATCGGCTTTGGGGCTCGACAGCCTTATATTCGCAGTTGTACCTATAATATTTTCAGTTTTAGCAGTTTATCTGCTGACTAAAAATCAAAAACAATAGGGAAAGGGGTGTAGTAAATTGGTTTGGCTTGCGCTTTTAAGCCTTTTGGGAGGCGTTTTCTGCGGAATGTTTGTGTTCTCCGCAGAGCATGTAGAGCTTTTGGGTGTAATATCCGAATATGCGTTGTACATACTCATGTTCTCAGTCGGAATGAGTATCGGCACAAACAAGGAGATTTTTTCAAAACTGCGCTCTTTCGGAAAAATTGTTTTGATTATCCCTGCGGCTATCACGGCGGCATCCGTTTTAAGCGGATTTTTATGCGCTTTTCTGACAGGTGTGTCAGTGCGCGACAGCGTGTGTATAACCTCGGGACTAGGATGGTATAGCTTAACAGGCGTTATGCTCACCGATTTATCGGGCGCGACAATCGGCACTATGGCTTTTCTCTCAAACTTACTACGTGAGATGATCTCGTTTTTCTCAATTCCGCTCATAGCAAAGCATTTAAACTATTACTGTGCGATAGCTCCCGCCGCCGCAACCAGCGAGGACACCACTCTGCCTATGATGATTAAGTACACAAGCGAGGAGATGACAGTTGTATCAGTCATAAACGGTGTACTGTGCTCGGCGGCTGTTCCCGTACTTGTAAACTTTTTTCACGCAATGCTTTAACTTTAAAACAATACACAAAATGAGGACGGATTTGATAAATCCGTCCTCATTTATTTCTACTTTATAATTTATCAGTATTTTTTACGCTGAGTATAGTGCGTATGCAGTATCTCGTGAGCCTTGTGTCCGCCGACTTCACCGAGGTATTCCTCGTAAATCTTTTTGAGCACAGGGTTCTCGTGGGATTTTCTGAGCTGTTTTTTCTCGTCGTTGGAGTAAAGCGCCTTTGCACGAAGTGCCTTTAAGTCTGTAAAGTTTCTCACACTTGCAGGCTGTATAGGCTGTCCGCCGCCGTTTACACATCCGCCCGGGCAAGCCATAAACTCGATGAAGTGGAATTCCTCCTCACCGTTTTTAACCATTTCGAGCACCTTTTTAGCGTTGGAAAGTCCGGAAGCAACAGCTACCTTGACAGTCATTCCGGCAACTTCATACTGAGCCTTCTTAATGCCGTCGGTTCCTCTTACGTCCTCGAACTCTACCTTTTTGAGCTCCTGACCGCCGAGAGTTTCGACAGCAGTTCTCAAAGCCGCCTCCATAACGCCGCCTGTTGCGCCGAAGATTACAGCCGCGCCTGTGGATTCGCCGAGAGGTGAGTCAAACTCTTCGTCCGGCAGAGCGTCAAAGCGAAGTCCCGCACGGTTGATCATTCTTGCAAGCTCACGTGTTGTTATAGCTATATCTACATCAGGTACGCCTGCGGCGCTCTGGCCGTCACGGCCTATCTCAAACTTTTTAGCTGTACATGGCATTACCGCTACAACTACTATGTCCTTAGGGTCTATATTGTTTTTCTGAGCATACCATGTCTTTGCAAGTGCGCCGAACATCTGCTGAGGCGATTTGCAGGTGGACAGGTTAGGTATAAACTCAGGGTAATAGTGCTCACAGTATTTTACCCAGCCCGGTGAACAGGAGGTTATCATCGGCAGAACGCCGCCTGTCTTAACGCGCTCAATAAACTCGTTTGCCTCCTCGACTATTGTGAAGTCTGCGGCAAAGTCGGTGTCAAACACGCCGTCTACTCCGAGTCTGCGTATTGCGGCTACCATTTTGCCCTCAACATCTGTGCCTATCGGCATACCGAAGCACTCGCCAAGTGTAGCTCTGATAGACGGAGCTGTCTGTACAAGCACGTGCTTTTCAGGATCGTTTATTGCGTCCCAAACAGCTTGTGTGTTGTCCTTTTCGGAAAGAGCACCTGTCGGACATACTGTTATACACTGTCCGCAGGATACGCATGCAACCTCGCCCAAATTGAGGTCAAACGCACATCCGATATGTGTGGAAAAACCTCTCTCGTTTGCGCCGATTACGCCAACATCCTGATTTGCACGACATGCGGCTACACAGCGGCGGCAGAGTATGCACTTGCTGTTATCGCGGTACATATGCGCCGCGGAATCATCTATTGGATATGTGTTGTTTGCGCCGAAGAAGCGGTTTTCGTCCTCTACTCCGTAATCGGCACAGAGCTTTTGGAGCTCACATGAGCCATTTCTTACGCAGGAAAGACATTTTTTATTGTGAGCTGAGAGTATGAGCTCGAGTGTAGTCTTTCTTGACTTGCGTATGCGCGGTGTGTTTGTAAATACCTCCATACCCTCGTTTACAGGATATACGCAGGCAGTTACAAGACTTTTTGCGCCCTTTACCTCAACCATACATATACGGCATGCGCCGATTTCATTTATCTCTTTTAAATAGCAGAGTGTAGGTATCTCTATGCCTGCATCGCGCGCCGCCTGCAATATTGTATAGTCGGCAGGCACAGACATAGGTATATTGTTTATTTTAATGTTGACCATTTCCATTATGCCGTTCTCCCTTCCTTACTACTTCTTGCTGATTGCACCGAAGCGGCATTTTTCCATACAAGCACCGCATTTGATACATTTTGATGTGTCTATTGTGTGAGCGTATTTAACCTGACCGGAAATAGCGCCGGCAGGACATACTCTTGCACAGAGTGTACAGCCCTTACATTTATCAGGGTCGATTGTGTAGCTTAAGAGCGCCTTGCACACGCCGGCAGGACATCTCTTATCCTTGATGTGAGCTATATACTCATCTTTAAAGAAGTGCAGGGTGGAGAGTACCGGGTTTGGAGCTGTCTGACCGAGTCCGCACAGGGAGTTTTCCTTTATGTAATGGCAGAGGTCTATCATTTTATCGAGGTCAGCCATTGTAGCCTTGCCCTTTGTTATCTTGTCGAGCATCTCATAAAGGCGTTTTGTACCGATACGGCACGGTGTACATTTTCCGCAGCTCTCATCAACGGTAAACTCGAGGAAGAACTTAGCTATATCAACCATACAGGTGT
>CALXEM010000042.1 GCA_944387335.1 uncultured Clostridia bacterium
CTGTTTCAGAATGCGCCCTCTAAACTAACACACCAAAATAGTTGGCAAAAACTAATTCGGAGTTGAAAAAAAAATACCCCAATCTAAAATATGAAATACACATCGGAAATGCAAACAACATTCGGGATTATATTGAAAGAGGAATTTTAGACATTGGTTTAATGTCGGAACCTATTGATATGCGTAAATATAACTTTGTCAATATGCCAATTAAAGAGCAGTGGGGAGTGTTTGTGCCAAACAATTCTCCACTTTCTGAAAAAGAAAGTATATCTCCTGAAGATCTGAAAGGAATGTCGATTGTCACTGCAACAGGTGACTTCAACCAAAGCCGTATCGGTAAATGGCTTGGTGATTATAGAGAATATGTGGAAATTGTAGCGACCGCTAATTTACCTTATAATGAAGCTGTGTTGGCTAAAGAAAATATAGGTGTAATGCTTAGCATAGATTTAAACTGTACCTATGAAAATCTACACTTTATTCCATTAAATCCAATTTTAGAAGTTTCAACGGTATTAGGTTGGAAAAAAGAGCAGATATTTTCTGCCATAACATCTGCTTTTATGGATTTTGCAGTGCAATACTTAAAAGGCATTTCTAGTAATAAAATATAAGTATTAGACATTTCATATAGTCGGATTTAAAATAAAGGTGTTCCAAGACGGAGCACCTTTATTTTTATTCCTATTGGAAAGGAAGTTTGAAATGACAATTAACGAAGCCAGTGAACGATACAAAATCCCTATTAAAATCTTGCAGGAATATGAAAGCTGGGGACTGTGCGGCGAAGTAAAAAAGGTAATGGGCTCATGGCATTACGATGAAAGTGATATTGAACGGCTCAGCACAATTATGACACTTCACGATATCGGTTTTAGCAATGATGAAATTGAAAAATATATGCGTTTGCTTTTAAGAGGAAAATCCACTGAAAAAGAACGGCTGAAAATGCTGTGTGACAAAAGAAACGGAACTCTTGATGAAATTCATTTTAAAGAGCGTCAGTTAGACCGATTGGATTATCTGCGGTACGAAATACAAAAAGGAAACAAGGGATAATTAACATATTTAAGGAGGCTTAAAAATGAAAAAGGTATTTTTAAGTTTTATGATTATTGCTATGCTATTCTCTTTAGCAGCTTGCAGTAACAGTACAAGCAATGAGGAATCTTCATCCTCTGCACAGCAATCAAGCGAATTAAGTTCTATTTCTACAAACGATCAAATCAATTCTTCCGAAGCTTCAAGCGAGCAGCCAGAGGAGACTGTCCAAAGCGGTTCAAAATCATTAGTTGTTTATTTCTCGTGGTCGGGTAACACTGAAAATGTTGCAAAATCTATTCAAAGTCAAACGGATTCCGACATTTTTGAAATCGTACCCGTTACACCATACAGTGACGATTATGATACCGTTGTGGATTTGGCGCAGGAGGAGCAGAAAAACAATACCCGCCCTGCTATTTCCGGCAACATTGAAAACATTGAGCAGTACGATGTAATCTATGTGGGCTTTCCAAACTGGTGGGGCGATATGCCGATGATTCTCTATACATTTTTTGATACTTATGACCTGTCCGGCAAGACAGTTGCCTTATTCTGTACCAGCGGGGGCAGCGGACTTTCCAACACAGTAAATGAGGTGAAATCTCTCGAACCTAATGCCACCGTAACAGAGGGACTTCACATCGGAAGTGGTTTGGCATCAAATCCGGATAATGCTGTAAGTGAATGGTTAAATGGTATAGGATTTGTAAAATAGTTAAGCTTTCGAGTAAAGTTACCACCTCGATTAACAGCCATGAAATTCAATAAAGGAGGAATTTTTAATAATGAAAGTATCGAATAAAAAACAATTTGAAGAAATCAATGTTTTCGGAACAGGTAAGCCTAACAAAGATTTTGCACAATATTTTATAGGTGAATCCTTTTTAAATCCGCTGACAAATCCACAGGAAACGGCGGTATTTCTTGCCAATGTAACCTTTGAACCGGGATGTCGTAACAACTGGCACATTCATCACGCCAAAAGCGGTGGAGGTCAACTCCTTATTTGCACTGCAGGTGAGGGTTGGTATCAAGAGGAAAATAAACCGCCGGTTTCTCTCACCGCTGGAACAGTAATTACAATTCCGGCAGAGGTGAAGCATTGGCACGGAGCAAAAAAAGATAGTTGGTTTGCCCATATCGCTGTGGAAGTGCCGGGTGAGGACACATCTAATGAGTGGTGCGAACCTGTGAGCGACGAAGAATACAGTAAATTGGAGGAATAATAAAATGAGTAAAAAGTTAGTTGCATATTTTTCGGCAAGCGGCATTACCAAAGCTGTCGCCGAACGTTTGGCAAAAGCGGCAGACGCCGACCTTTTTGAAATTAAACCTACTGTTCCCTATACTAGTGCTGACCTTGACTGGACAAACAAAAAGAGCCGCAGTTCTGTTGAAATGAGCGATCAAAATTCCAGACCCGAAATTGCCGAACAGCTTTCCAATATGGAGGACTATGACACTGTCTTTATTGGTTTTCCTATTTGGTGGTATGTTGCGCCAACCATTATCAATACCTTTTTGGAAAGTTATAATTTGTCGGGAAAGACTATTATTCCATTTGCAACCAGTGGCGGCAGTTCAATGGGTAAGACCGTAGAAGTGCTGAAATCGCTCTGTCCAACTGCAAACTGGAAGAAAGGGAAAATGCTGAACCGGGTGTCAGATGCGGAGCTTAAAAAGTGGGTAGACGACATTTTGTAAGATATACGGAAAAATAACTCTCATGTAAAAAGGAGCACCGTTATGAAATACACAAAATTAGGAAATTCAGATCTCAATATATCACGTATTTGTATGGGATGTATGGGCTTTGGCGAAGCAGGAAACGGTCAGCACAGCTGGACGATTGATGAAGAATATTCCCGTGAAATTATTAAAAAAGGCTTGGAACTCGGCGTAAACTTTTTTGATACAGCGATTGCCTATCAAAGCGGCACAAGCGAGCAGTATCTTGGCAGAGCAATTCGGGATTTTGCAAAGCGTGATGATATTGTAATTGCAACAAAGTTTCTGCCACGTACCAATGATGAAATTGAAGCGGGAATCACGGGACAGCAGCATATTGAAAAAATGCTCGATAAGAGCCTTGAAAATCTCGGTATGGACTATGTTGATTTATACATTTACCATATGTGGGATTACAATACACCACTGTACGATATTATGGAGGGATTGAACAACATCGTAAAATTTGGGAAGGCCTGTTATATCGGTATTTCAAACTGCTTTGCCTATCAGCTTGCAAAAGCAAATGCACTTGCCGAAAAAGAGGGCTTTGCAAAATTTGTGTCGGTGCAGGGACACTATAATTTGATTTTTCGAGAGGAAGAACGTGAAATGGTAAAATTATGCCATGAGGATAATATAGCAATGACGCCGTACAGCGCACTTGCAGGAGGACGACTTGCAAAACATCCCGGTGAGACCTCAATACGTTTACAGGAGGACAGTTATGCACAGCTAAAATATGACGCGACCGCTGAACAGGACAGTGTGATTATCGGTCGTGTAGCTGAGCTTGCCGAAAAACATGGTGTTTCTATGACTGAAGTTTCTCTTGCTTGGCTGCTTACAAAGGTTACTGCTCCTGTTGTGGGAGCTACAAAGCTACACCATATCGATGGTGCTGTAAAAGCTGTCGAGCTTAACTTAACAGCCGATGAGCTTTTATATTTAGAAGAACCCTATGTTCCGCATAAGTTAGTGGGAGTAATGGCGCAGAATACACCTGCCGCCGCAACGGAAAAACATGTTTGGTCTACTGGTAGTCAAAAAATCTGAAAGGAGAGTTAAAAATGGATTTATATAAAACAGATCCGGAATTTGCAGAACGTTTTGAGCATTTTGCCTTCCGAGAAGTTGTAAACGAAGAAAACCAACATTTGGATCCGTCTGTTCGCTATATGGTAATTTTAGCAACACTGATTGGCTGCAAAGGTGTAGAAGCTTATAAAGAAATACTTCCCAAAGCGTTAGATAACGGTATTACGCCGATAGTTGCAAAGGAGATTGTTTATCAGGCGACAGACTATTTGGGCTATGGCAGAATGTTACCGTTTTTGAATGCTACCAACGAAATATTGATTGAGTGCGGTATAAAGCTTCCGCTTGACGGGCAGGCAACTACTACCCTTGACAACAGACTGGAAAAGGGAATTGAAGCACAGGCGGAAATTTTTGGCGAACATATGAAAGAGGCTTGGACAACAAGTCATGTTAACCGCTGGCTGGCATCAAACTGTTTTGGCGATTACTATACCAGAAAAGGACTTGACTTGGCAGAGCGTGAACTAATTACCTTTTGTTTTCTTATGGCACAGGGTGGATGTGAGCCGCAGTTAATCGCCCACGCAAAAGGAAATATAAATATGGGTAACAATAAGGACTTTTTAATTAAAGCTATTTCGCAATGCTTGCCTTATATTGGCTATCCACGCAGTCTAAATGCCATTACATGCGTTAATAAGGCGGTGGAGGAATGAAACCAAAAGCCATTGTCAAACTAGTTGTTGATATTATAATGACACTGGCTCTGCTTTTCTTAATGGGATATCAGTTTTGGGGAGAAGCACCTCACGAATGGGTTGGCACCGGAATGTTTCTTCTTTTTATAGTTCACCATATATTGAACAGTAATTGGCATAAATCATTATTTAAGGGAAAGTACAACACAATGCGTATTTTAACGCTA
>CALXEM010000043.1 GCA_944387335.1 uncultured Clostridia bacterium
GGGATTTGCAGTAGGCATACTTGAGCATTATGAGAGCGATGAAGCAAAACGCCAAAAACTGCTTGACTGCTTAAAAAATAAGCAAAAGCATGAGATAATAAGTCTCTCGACGCCTGAGCAAGCCGAAATTTTTTTAAAGATCTTAAAGTTAAACGGTAATTTTTCCGATACATTGACAAAGGCAAAGGAGCTTATATGCGACGAAAAGACAAACAGTGCATGGCAGGAGCTCTTTGAATTGCAAAAGCTCATCGAAGCTGATACGGACATAGATATAGCGCTCGATTTATCGTTGGTAAATGAGCTAGACTACTACAACGGACTTGTTTTCTGCGGATATTTAAACGGACTTGTATCAGCAGTTCTGCGCGGCGGACGTTATGACCCATTGGCACAGAGATTTACTTTTAATACACGGGCAATAGGCTTTGCAATGTATTTAAACGAATTGGAGAGATTGAGTGGTTCTGACGCACCAAAAAGTGCACAGGAGGATTTTTTAAGCATAGCGCTTCCAAAAGGACGTCTTGGCGAAAAGGTGTATAAACTGCTTCAGACAAGTGGCTATGGCTGTGAGGAGGACTTTTTAAACACAAGAAAGCTTGTAGCGGAGAATAAAGAGGCAAGAGTAAGATACTTTTGGGTAAAGCCGTCAGATGTTCCGATATATGTTGAGCACGGAGCTGTCGATATAGGAATTGTCGGCAAAGACACACTGGATGAGAGCAAAGCTGACGTATACGAACTGCTTGACACAGGACTCGGAAAATGTAATATGTGCGTTGCGGGAACAAACGATTACACCGACGATACATCACGCACTTTGAAAGTGGCGACAAAATTCCCGAATATAGCAAAGAGATATTATGCCTCTCAGGGACGCGATATTGAGATAATTAAGTTAAACGGTTCAATAGAGTTAGCTCCGCTTGTAGGGCTTTCAGACGTTATTGTGGATATAGTTGAGACAGGCACAACGCTTAAGGAAAACGGACTGCACGTGTTGCAGAAATTCCTGCCGATAAGCGCAAGGGTGATTGCAAATAAATCGAGCTATCAGTTTAAAAAGGACAGGATAGACGCTTTGACGGAAAAATTTTCAGAGGAGACGGCAAAATGATAAGAATTTACGATTTTGATAAGATATCGGTAAATGAAATTTTAAACAGAGATTTGAGAGGCGAAAAAAATGTTGAAAAAACAGTTGATGAAATATTTTTAAATGTCCGCGAAAATAAGGATAAAGCGCTTTTGGAATATGCTTTAAAGTTTGACAAAGCCTCTCTCGAAAGCCTTGAGGTTACAGAAGAGGAGATGCAAAAGGCGCTCAGCGAAACTGACGAATATTTCATGGAGACATTGTATCAGGCGGCAGAAAATATAAAGAATTATCACGCCAATCAGATACACAAAAACTTTATAATGAACGAAAAAGACGGTGTTATCATAGGTCAGAAATACACTCCTATCGAAAAGGTGGGCGTATATGTACCGGGCGGAACTGCAAGCTACCCGAGCACTGTTTTAATGGACGTTATTCCGGCAAAGCTTGCAGGGGTAAGCGAGATAGTTATGGTAACGCCTCCTAGTGCTGACGGAAGCATAAACTCAGCCATTTTGGCGGCGGCACACGTTGCAGGAGTTACAAAGATATTCAAAACAGGCGGGGCTCAGGCGGTGGCTGCGCTCACATGGAGCACTCAAAGCATTCCCGCTGTGGATAAAATAGTAGGCCCGGGAAATATATACGTCGCAACGGCAAAGCGCAAGGTGTTCGGTATAGTCGATATAGATATGATAGCAGGACCAAGCGAGATATTGATGCTTGCCGATAAAACCTGTAACGCCAAATGGGTGGCGGCAGATATGCTCAGTCAGGCAGAACACGATGTCTTGGCAACTGCCGTGCTTGTAACCGACAGCAACGAGCTTGCGTTGGCAGTCAGAGATGAACTGGAAGCGCAGATACCTCAGCTCAGACGTTCGGAAATAGCTAGAAAGAGTATAGACGACAACGGAAAGATAATTGTAACAGATAACCTTTCTAAAGCCATACAGGCGGCGAATATCATAGCGCCTGAGCACCTTGAGGTGTGTGTGGACGATCCGTTCAGTATATTAAACGATATAAAGAATGCGGGAAGCATTTTCCTCGGAAAAAACGCACCGGAGGCACTGGGAGATTACTTTGCAGGACCTAACCACACATTGCCGACAAGCGGAACGGCTCGTTTTTCAAGTCCGTTGTCTGTGGACGACTTCGTCAAAAAATCTAGTTTTTTGTACTATACTCCGAATGCGCTGAAGCAGGTGGGCAAGCGTGTAGCAGATTTCGCAATGCGTGAGGGACTTCAGGCGCATGCCAACAGCGTTCTTGTAAGATTGGAGGATGGTGAAAAATGAGCCGATTTTTTTCAGATGAGTTGAACTCACTCTCACCGTATACTCCCGGCGAACAGCCGCAGGATAAAAAATATTTAAAGCTCAACACAAACGAAAGTCCGTTTGCGCCGAGCAATGAGGTGATAAAGGCGCTGAATACGTCTAAGATTGAGCTTTTAAGGCTCTACCCTGACCCTGAATGCACTCTGCTCAGAAAAACAGCCGCAAAAAGATTTTCTTTAAGTGAGGAAAACGTAACGGCAGGCAACGGAAGCGACGAGAATTTAGCTTTTGCTATAAGGGCGTTTTGCTCCAAGGATAAACAGCTTGCGTTCCCGGATATTACATACGGTTTTTACAGTGTGTGGGCAAAGCTTTTCGGAATACCCGCAAAGCAGATACCGCTTACAGACGATTTTAAAATAAACATTGAGGAATACTTTAACTTAAACTGCACAATAGTTATAGCTAATCCAAACGCGCCAACCGGAATCAGCCTGAGCGTTGATGATATAGAAAAGATAGTTGTAAATAATCCGGACGGAGTTGTAATAATCGATGAGGCATATGTCGATTTCGGCGCTGAAAGCTGCGTACCTCTTATAAACAAATACGACAACTTGCTTGTCGTGCAGACTTTCAGCAAAAGCAGAAGTCTTGCAGGTGCAAGGCTCGGACTTGCGTTCGGCTCAAAGGAACTTATATCAGACATAAACCGTGTCAGATACAGCTTTAACCCATATAATATAAACCGTCTTACACTCCTTGCAGGTCAGGCGGCATTAGACGATGAAGAATATTTCAGCTACTGTACACAGGAAATCTGCAAGGCAAGGGAATGGACCGCAGAAGAGCTCAAAAAACTTGGATTTACTCTCACACAGTCAAAGACCAATTTCCTGTTTGCAAAGCATTGTGAGAAACATTCAAGAGATATTTACAGACTCCTGCGTGAAAAGGGAGTGCTTGTAAGGCGTTGGGATGCTCCTAGAATTGAAAATTATCTTCGTATAACTGTCGGAACGGCAGAGGATATGAAAAAATTTATTGAAATACTAAAAAGCTGTTTGGAGGAATTATAATGCGCAAGGCTTATATTGAACGGTGTACAAATGAAACTGACATAAAGCTTTCGCTGTCGCTCGACGGCAACGGACAATATGATATAGATACAGGCTGTGGCTTTTTAAATCATATGCTCACACTTTTCTGCCGTCACGGCAATTTTGACCTTACAATATACTGCAACGGCGACACCGATGTGGACTACCACCACACCGTTGAGGATATAGGCATATGTCTCGGAAAAGCCTTTTCTCAGGCGCTCGGTGACATGAGAGGCATTACAAGATACGGTAACTTTTTAATGCCGATGGATGAAACGCTTGTGATGTGTGCTGTCGATATTTCTGGCAGAAGCGCTTTAGGGTGGCATCTGCCGCTCGAAAAGGACAAAGTGGGGGATTTTGACACTGAGCTCTGCAAGGAGTTTTGGCTCTCGTTTGTCAGAAACTGTCCGTGCGCATTGCATGTCAGGTACATGAGCGGCGAGAACACACACCACATAATTGAGGCAGCGTTTAAAGGCGTTGCCAGAGCGCTTTCTCAGGCAGTGATGATAGATGAAAAGCACATCGATGAAATCCCGAGCACAAAGGGAGTTCTTTAAAAATATAATCGGACGGTGAATACAGTGATAGCTATAATAGATTACGGTGTGGGAAACCTGTTCAGCTTGATGTCAAGTCTTGAATATTTAGGACTTGAAAGCTGCGTTACATCATCAAAAGATGTGATTGAAAAAGCTGACAGGATAATACTTCCAGGTGTTGGCGCATTCGGGGACGCCATAAAAAAATTAGAGGATACAGGGCTTATCCCATTTCTGCGTGAGCAGGCAAAGAAAAAACCTTTTTTGGGGATATGCCTCGGAATGCAGCTTTTGTTTGAAACATCAAATGAATATGGCGATTACAAGGGAATAGGACTTATTGAAGGCGATATAGTGTCGCTTGAGCCGGATATTTCGGACAAAAATCTTAAAGTACCACATATGGGCTGGAACAGGCTTGATATAAAAAAGGACGATGATATTTTTAAATATACCTCAGACGGCGAATATGTCTACTATGTCCACAGCTACTACGGCGTAAACTGTCAAAAGAGCACGCTTGCCACAAGCGAGTACGGCGTCAGCGTTACAGGCGTTGTAAAAAACGGATTTGTGTACGGTATGCAATTTCATCCGGAAAAGAGCGGAGACACAGGTCTCAGACTTTTAAAGGCTTTCAGCGAAATTTAAGGATTGTTTTAAAATTTTGGAGAGAGGAAATATTTTTATGCGTATTTTTCCTGCGATAGATTTAAGAAATTCCAAGGTGGTGCGCCTCTTTCAGGGCGATTACGATAAAATGACCGTATATTCCGAAAGCCCTCTGCAAACGGCGCTCGGCTTTGCTAAAACAGGCGTTACAGATTTACACGTTGTAGATTTGGACGGCGCATTGGAGGGAGAACCTGTCAATCTCAATGCCGTTAAAGAGCTTGTGGAAAACAGCGGACTTGATGTTCAGATAGGCGGCGGTATCAGAACGCAGAAAAGGATAGAGGATTACCTTAACATTGGCGTTAAAAGGGTTATTTTAGGTACAGTTGCTGTTGAAAACTTTGACTTCACAGCTAAAATGACAGAGTATTACAAAGACAAAATAGCAGTAGGCGTGGATACAAAGGACGGTTTTGTCGCAACGAGAGGCTGGAAAAACGTAACCGATGTAGAGGGTGTTGAGTTTTGCAAAAAGCTTCGTGATATAGGCATAAAGACGGTTATATGTACCGATATAAGCCGTGACGGCGCTCAGATAGGTACAAATTTAAATCTCTATAGACAGCTTTCTCAAATATACGAGCTTAACATTGTTGCAAGTGGCGGAGTGGGTTCAATAGATGAACTCGAAGCACTCGATGATATGGGCGTATGGGGAGCAATAATCGGCAAGGCGCTGTATACGGGCGGCATTGACCTTGCGTCTGCCGTATCCAGAATGAAGGAGAGAAGCAGATGATAACAAAACGTATTATACCGTGCCTTGATGTAAAGGACGGACGAGTTGTAAAGGGGACGAATTTCAAAGATCTGCGCGATATGGCTAATCCTGTTGAGATGGCGCAGTTTTATAACGACGCAGGTGCTGACGAACTTGTGTTTTACGACATAACGGCGAGCGCCGAGGGTAGAAAACTCTTTTCCGATATACTTACCGATGTGGCTAAAAAGATATTTATACCGCTGACCGTTGGTGGAGGAATAAATACACTCGACGACTTTGACAGAGTGCTCAAATGCGGCGCCGATAAAGTAAGCGTAAATTCGGGAGCTATAAAAAATCCTGATTTAATAAATCAGGCGGCAAAGCGCTACGGCGATCAGTGCGTTGTGCTCTCGACAGATGTAAAGCGAGTAGGCGGCAGTTTTCACATCTTTGCGCGCGGAGGACGTGACGATACTGGTATAGATGCTATTGAATGGATAAAGAGAGGCGTTGACAACGGAGCGGGCGAGCTTGTTGTAAATTCAATAGACACAGACGGCGTGAAAAACGGCTTTGACTTGGAATTGCTCGACAAAGTGACTTCAGTCGTAAATGTGCCGATAATAGCGAGCGGCGGAGCGGGAAACATGGAGGATTTCGCACAGCTGTTTGAACATGAGGGAATAGACGCAGGACTTGCGGCAAGCATTTTCCACACAAAAAACGTGCTTATAAACGAGCTGAAAGCCTATCTTAAATCCAAAGGAATAGAAATGCGAATTACAGGAGAGAAAGTAAAATGATAAATAATCTTAAATTTGATGAAAACGGACTTATACCTGCAATAGTGCAGGATCACTATACAAAACAGGTACTGACACTGGCGTATATGAACGCCGAAAGCTTAGCACTTACAATAGACGAGGGCAGAACTGTGTTTTACAGCAGAAGCCGAAAAGAACTGTGGCGCAAGGGCGAGACAAGCGGCAATGTACAGCGTGTTGTGTCGATAACATCGGACTGTGACAACGATGCGCTTGTGGTCGAGGTTGTAAAAGAAGGTCCTGCCTGTCATACAGGCGAGGAGAACTGCTTTTTTAACAGAATATATCTGAGTGAGGAGTTAAAGCAGTTCAGCTATGAGGGATTGTATGAGCTTATAAAGGGAAGAAAGACAAACCCTGTTGAAAACAGCTATACGACATATCTGTTTGAAAAGGGTATAGACAAAATTCTCAAAAAAGTCGGCGAGGAATGCACTGAGGTAATTATCGGCGGCGCTAAAAATGATAAAGAGGAAACAGTATACGAAATAGCCGACCTTGTTTATCATGTAATGGTGCTTATGGTGCAGATGGGAATATCC
>CALXEM010000044.1 GCA_944387335.1 uncultured Clostridia bacterium
GTATTACCTTTACATTTCCCGCCTTGTTTTTTCGTCTACTGGCGGAAAATAGATTTTTTTATCATCGCAGTGAATTTCATTTTCGTTGCCTGTCACTATTGTCTTTTCTTTTCCGAGCAAAGTGAGCGTCAATCCGTCGGAAAAGTCAAACGCCGCCTTTTGTGCCTGCTGTGCTATTTGACAGCGCTTATTTTCTATCCACATCATGTGGCGCTTAACAAGCGCGTCAACAAACGCCTTTTTTGTCCCCTTCGGCGCTTTGACAGTCACTGAGCCGTCAGGATTAACACTTATTGATACTGTTTTTCTCGACATATATATAAGCTCATAATCCAATGCGCTCACGTGTGTCATTCCTCTCTTTAAGATTTTTGCCGCCCAAGTTATTTTATGAGTAGTACAAGCGTTCCCACAGCGATTAAAGCTGTACCTATAATTGTAGAAAGCGACGCCTTTTCGCCCAGTATGACAAACGCCAAAATAACCGTCAAAACTATACTGAGCTTATCTATCGGGGCTACCTTTGAAACGTCGCCCATCTGTACCGCATAGAAGTAAAACAGCCACGAAAGCCCCGTCGCTATACCCGAAAGAATTAAAAATATCCAGTTCTGCGTTGTAAGCGTCTTTACTTCGCCCGTATGTCCTGTTATAAAGACAATGCCCCACGACATAATCAGCACAATGCCTGTCCTTATGGCTGTGGCAAGATTGGAGTTCACTCCGCTCATTCCCATTTTAGCCAGTATAGATGTAGCCGCCGCAAATACAGCCGACAATACAGCGTACAGCTTCCACATTTAAAGCTCATCTCCTAAAAACTTACCAAATATCCCTCTGTGAATCCTCCGGAATAACAGGCTTCATTGAAGCTATTGCAACCTCAATTTGGCTGTCGTCAGGCTCACGTGTGGAAAGTCTTTGAAGCCAAAGTCCCGGTGCGGAAAGTATTTTTGTAAAGATATTCTGGTATCTTCCCGCTAATTTGAGTATTTCGTACGATACCCCCATTACAATAGGTAGCATAATTATCTTTAGAGCTATTCTGATAAATATATTGTCCCAGCTTATCATGGAAAACAGAATAATGCTTATAATCATAACTATCAAAAGAAAGCTTGTGCCGCATCTAGGGTGAAAACGTGAGTATTTTCTTATATTCTCTGCGCACAGCTCCTCACCCGCCTCATAGCAGGCTATTGTCTTGTGCTCCGCTCCGTGATATTCGAAAACTCTTTTCATGTCAGGCATGAGCGATACCGCCCAAAGATAGACTATCAAAATTACTATCTTTAAAACTCCCTCTGCTACCGTCATCATCCACCTTTGAGACAATACACCCTCAAAGAGCTTTACAAGTGTACTCGGTAAAACAGAAAAGAGCAGAATTGCAAATACAACGCCTATAACTGCACCTATCGTTGTAAATACATCTACTGCATTTTTACCGAGCTTCTCGCTTAAAAATTTTTCGAATTTACTCGGCTCTTCCTCCTCGTCATCGCACGCCTTCTGCGCCGACTTAGAAAGACATTTATAACCTAAAACAAGCGAATCTATAAAGTTAAAAACTCCTCTTATGAACGGTACTCTCTTGTAAAAAGGCGCCTTTTTTGAGTTTTCCCAGCACTCGGTATCTATTGTGCCGTCAGACAGTCTGACAGCCATAGCTGTGTTGTCAGGTCCTCTCATCATAACGCCTTCAATAAGCGCCTGTCCGCCTATCGAGGTCTTTTTTATCTCAGCCATATGTAAATTTCCCTTTCATATCTAAAAAACCTTTAAGGCTATTTTATCGCAACAGCCGTATATGTGTCAATCACGGCACAGCATTGGCAAATACACAAAAAAGGCAGGGCGCTCACTTAATATTTACGCCCTGCCTTTTTTATATCTGTCAGATATCTACCTTTTCAATTTTAACCGCAATTACGGTTATGTCGTCGTCCTCTCTCTTATCGGCGCGCATTTTTGCCGTCTTTGCTATCTTCTCGGCTATCTCCTGCGCCGTCATATCGCCGTAAAGCTCCATTTCGCTGAGTATCCACTCATCTGACGACGCCACAGCGCCGTCTGACACCATTACCACCATATCGTCCTCCGAAAGCTTTACACTGCTCTTTTCAAATTCAACCGAACGCAGTATTCCAGCAGGCATAGACGCCGAGTCAATGCGCATACATTTTCCCGCTCTGCGTATGAATGTCGGTGCCGCGCCTGCCTTTAAAATCTCCGCCGCACCTGTGTACATATCAATTTTGAGTGCGTCTATTGTGGCAAGAGACTCGTCCTCCGACTTTACAAGCAGTGCAGAATTTACAAGCTTTAGAGCCGCGGTGTAATCTATCCCTGCCTGTATCAGCCTTTTGAGCAGATTTGACGCCATGGACGAATCCACCGCCGCACGTCCGCCGCTTCCCATACCGTCACTTAAAATCACATGGAAATTGCCCTGGAGGTCATTAAAGCTCTCAAAGCTGTCGCCGCAAAGTCTCTCCGAATTTCTGCAAAGCTGTGCCGCCGAGCACACAGCTGAATATATAGCCTTTTCCCTGAGTATTACCCTTGCAGTATTTCCGTGCACGACACTCTGCGGCTCTTCAAACTCCCGCTCGCATATTTCGCTTATCTTTCTGCAAAGCTTTAAGCTTATTTGAGACGCTTTTTGACTTTCAAGCGTTATCTCAACTGTCATTCTGCCGTACTCGTCGTCAAAGCACGTCACCGACTCAGCTTCTATGCCGAATTTTTCAATAAGCCTTATTATGTCCGAGCGCATATTGGAATTTGAATAATGTATCTGACCTATCTCCGAATAAAGTCCCTCAAGCGCCGAAGCCAAGCCGTCGAACTGGTCTGTGACTATCTCCCTTATGTTATTCAGCCTGTGCTGTGCGCTCACCTTTCCCGAATACTCAAGATAATTTTTGCAAAACTCCTCGGCAAGCTTATCTGTTTTACTGCACCTTTGGGCGAGATATTCAGGTATATCCTGTTCTGTCAGCTTGCCCTCGCGTCGTATAACGCTTGTCATATCATTAAACGCGTTCATTGTATCGGTATATTTTTTCTGCCAACAGTGAATATTGGAGCCGCACCTTGAGCAGACTGACACCGCTGTGTTCTCGTATACTGATTCTATGCTCTCGCCCTCTATTACGCCCAGCTTCTGCGATACCTTTTGAGTTATGGACGCAATATCCTTAAATGCGTTTGAAGCCGCCTCAAGCCTTGAGAGCAAAAGGCTTTTGGCACCGGATGAGTTTTGAGACTGAGCCTTTTTGTCCGATACAAATACACCGTCCAGTATATCCGACGGAATAAATAAAAATATTACTGCCGCAAAAAATGATTCCGCTATCGGTGTTAAAACAGATATATCCCTTGAAAATATAAGTGCAACTGCCGCATTAACTGCTAAAAATGCTATTGCCGAAACAAAGCGTCCGAACACCGCAAACACACCCGCTATAAGTCCGCCGAAGCCGTAAGCTCCTGTTAAAAAAGCATATTTTGTATTGACAACCGCCATTAAGCTTCCTGCTGTTATTCCGCATACAGCTCCCGCAGATTCACGTGGTGTCTTTAAAAATCCGCTGTTTGCAAATATTAAAATGAATATACAGCACAGCGTTCTGCCGACTGAAATGGTGGCTATTTCTATTTTAATGAGCGAGAGGAGTGCTATTGCCGCTGATGCCGCGATACACGGTATATTCTCTGACAGGACAAAGCCATCGGAAAAATAGCTCTCTGCGGCATATCTGCTCTTTAAAAAGAAGTATGTACTGCCCGCCGCCATAATTGATTCTCCGGCGCTCATTATAATGTCATATATACTCGCACCCTTTATAACAGTAAGCGCAATCGACATTGAAAATACCGCCGCAAAAGTCATTACAGGATAGACAAAATCCGAATATGCAAGCTTTGATGTTCTTAAAACAGTTTTTATTCCCGCAATGATGAGCACAGCGACTATATACTTCATTCCAAAATCGCTGTCCGCAAAAAGCACACTTCCCAAAATAACGCCCGTTGCACTGCTTATCTCATATTTTTTCGGAGAAGCCGCAAAAAACGCCGCACCGAACGGAGCAGATGAAGTGAATATTGAGGCATTTGCAAATAAAAATCCTAGTAGAGCGTAGCATATATTTGTAATCAGAATTATATGTATATTTTCACCCGTTTTTTCGGAATTTTTTAGTTTCTCCCAAACCGGCATTTGAGCAGAATCGGAAACATTTTTCATTTTTATCACCATTCCTTTTTATTTTTTATCCTTACACTTACTGCATTTATACGGCGCAATATTTTCTCTTTATTACAAATTCGATTATATATCCGCTGTTTTAAAAACCGTGTCACAAACACACATCGAAAAATGGAATTTAAAATCACATTTTTAAACATCACAATGTTTAAACGGTTTATACTGTATTTTTTGCAGACAGGTGTTATTATATTTTTATAAAGCGGCTTTTTGATTGACAAAGTAATGCCCAGAGCGTTATTATATAAGGTACTGGTATGATTTTTTAAGTTTTCCTCAAAGCTGTAAAAGGCATGTGGAAAATAATATATTTTTTTGGAGGTTAGCATATGAATTTCAATGAGGTTCGCACCAGATTTGCGCCAAGTCCGACAGGATATATGCATGTCGGTAACTTGAGAACCGCTCTGTATGCCTATTTAATGGCAAAATCCAAGGGAGGTAAATTTATTCTCCGTATAGAGGATACAGACCAGGAACGCTATGTAGAAGGTGCTGTGGACATCATTTACAATACACTTCGTGAAACAGGTCTTATCTGGGATGAAGGTCCTGATATAGGCGGTCCTGTAGGTCCGTATGTTCAGAGTGAACGTATGGGAATGTTTAAGGAATATGCTCTCCAGCTCGTTGAAAAGGGCGCGGCTTATTACTGCTTCTGCGATAAAGAGCGCTTGGAGGAAGTAAAGGTTATTCAGAAAGCTTCCGGTATCGCTCCTAAATATGACGGTCACTGCCGCAACCTCACAAAAGAGGAAGTTCAGGAAAAGCTCGACGCAGGTATTCCTTATGTAATCCGTCAGAAAATGCCACTTGAGGGCACAACAACATTCCACGACGAGGTTTTCGGCGACATCACTGTTGAAAACTCATCTCTCGATGACCAGATACTTATAAAGACAGACGGTATGCCGACATATAACTTCGCAAATGTTGTGGACGACCATACAATGGGTATCACACACGTTATCCGCGGTAATGAGTATCTCTCCAGTGCGCCTAAATACAATCTTCTGTATGAGGCATTCGGCTGGGAAGTTCCTGTATATATCCACTGCTCTCCTGTTATGAAAAACGCCACTGAAAAGCTCTCAAAGAGAAACGGCGACGCATCTTATCAGGACCTTGTAGCAAAGGGTTATTTAAAGGACGCTGTACTCAACTACATTGCCCTGCTCGGCTGGAGCCCGAAAGGCGACCGCGAGATATTCTCCCTTGAGGAGTTAATCAAAGAGTTTGATATTTCAGGTATTTCAAAATCTCCTGCAATATTTGATATCAAAAAATTAAACTACATTAACAGCGAATATATCCGTGCACTTTCTGCTGACGAGTTCCATGAGATGGCTCTCCCGTGGATTCGCAAGACAGTTACACGCACAGATGTTGATACAAAGCTCATAGCTTCTCTGCTCCACGACCGCACAGAGGTTCTCTGCGATATTCCTGAGCAGGTTGACTTTGTGGACAAGCTCCCTGAGTACGATTTGGCTATGTACTGCCACAAGAAGATGAAGACAAATCTTGAGTCCTCTCTTGATGTGCTCAAAAAGATTCTCCCTGTTATAGAGGGAATTGACGAAAACGAGTTTACAGTTGAGAAAATCCATGAGGCGCTCTTTAACCTCATTGCTGAGCTCGGCGTTAAAAACGGTTATCTGCTCTGGCCTTTAAGAGTTGCTGTCAGCGGAAAACAGTTTACTCCTGGCGGCGGTATTGAGATTTGCGCTATCATCGGAAAAGCTGACGCTGTTGCAAGAATTAAAAAGGGTATAGAACTGCTTGAAAATGCAGCTGCCGACGAAAACAAATAAGTTATAATCTAAAATATTAAAAGCTGCCGTAAAATTTTACGGCAGCTTTTTTCTTTAAAAATCATATATAAAATCTAAAACTTTATAAAATCAGGATTATATGCTACAATTAAGGTGTAATTTAACCGCTTATTTAAAGGAGGGACAACAAATGACATACCGCGAGCTTTTAAACAACGTACGCCGTACACTTTCATCTTCGGGAATACAGGCAGCTCAAATGGAAGCCTTTTTGATGCTCGAACACTCCTGCGGTGTTGACAGAACACACTACCCGCTTGTATCTGATACTCTATGCCCCTCCGAAATGGTGGAAAAACTGTATTCCCTTATGGACCGCCGGCTAAAAGGCGAACCAATACAGTATATTCTAGGCAAATGGGAATTTTTCGGCTATGACTTTTTTGTTGGAAAAGGTGTACTTATCCCCCGCCCCGAAACCGAGCTTTTAGTACAGACGGCGCTCGACTACATAAATGAAATTGAAAACCCAGTTGTAGCCGACCTGTGCAGCGGCAGCGGCTGTATTGCCATATCAATAAAGAAAGAGCGCAGTGCTGCTGATGTATACGCATTTGAGCTTTCTGACACAGCGTTCAGTTACTTAAATAAAAACGCTGATTTAAACTCAGCGTACATTCACGCCATAAATGCGGATATACTGCACAAGCCGAACATTGACGTAAAATTCGATATAATCGTATCAAATCCGCCGTATATCAGAACAAATGTCATACCCACACTTGAGGACGAAGTAAAGCAGGAGCCTGTAATGGCGCTTGACGGCGACGAGGACGGACTTAAATTTTACAGAGCCATACCGAAAATTTGGTCACCGTATCTGAAAAAAGGCGGAGTTTTAGCCTTTGAGATAGGTTACGACCAAGGAAAAGAAGTGTCGGATATACTTACAGAATCAGGATTTTCCGATGTCAGAGTTATTCAGGATCTCTCAGGCAACGATAGAGTTTGTACAGGTGTTTTAAAGTGACAAATCAAATTGCAATTCTATAAAACAGCCTCACTTATAACAAGATAATTTATTGCAGGACAGTATTATACTGTCCTGTTTTTATTTTTAATATTTTATACTTGACTTAGTCAAGTTATGATGTTATACTTGACTAAGTCAATAAAAGGAGATGAGAATCTAATGTTTCAAACACTTGCCTATTACGCCACGGTATTTCACCGTGACTTTACAGCATATACAACTCAGCAGCTTCAGCAGCTGGGACTTAATTTCGGCTCACTGTTTCCTGTAATCTATGTGGGAAAACACCCGAATTGCACTCAAGCTGAGCTGACAGAAGCTCTCGGGTTGGACTGGGGCTATTCCCAGCGCAGTATTACCAAACTGGTGGAAGAGGGCTTTCTCACCCGCGAAAAGGACGGTCGCGCCTATCACCTTAACTTGAGCGATAAAGGAAAAGAGGCCTTTCAGGTAAGTCATCAGGTCTTTTTTGACTGGGATAATCAGGCATTATCAGCACTTGACGACACTGAACGCAAACAATTATTTGCCCTATTGGCAAAAGCCACTGTGAAAGAGGCGAGTTCTATATGTATGAAACCATAAAAAGCCCGATAAATTACGGCGGACTTGAATTAAAAAACCGCATTATCTTCGCCCCGACAAGTATGGGACTGCGTCGAGAGGAGCTTTTTGAACGCTTTAAAAAAATAGCTGCCGGTGGCTGCGCTATGATAATTATTGGTGATGTACCTGTACTGCCGCAAAAATTTATTCCCTCGCTATATACAAAAAAGGGCATGGAGTTTTATAAATCACTTGCCGATATTGTACACCAAGAAGGATGTATGCTGTGCGCTCAGCTGCATCAATCAGATTCAAATTTTAAAGGCATGTTAAAATATGTTCCCGGCGTAATAACTAAGCGCATATCTGCAGATGAACTGCGCTCCATTATGAATCAGCAAGTAGGTCCATATATCACTAATCTACCTATAACAAAGATACAAGAGATAACAGAGGCTTTCGGTAACGCAGCGGAATTGGCTCTTGAATCAGGATTTGACATGGTGCAGGTTCACGGAGACCGTATGTGCGGCAGCTTCAGTTCCGCTGTATTCAATCACCGTACCGATTTATACGGCGGCAGTCCCGAAAACCGTGCGCGCTTTGCCGTTGAGGCTGTATCCGCAATCCGCCGTCGCCTGCCCGATGTACCGATTGACTACAAGCTTGCGGTGCGTCAGGAAAACCCACACTATGGAAACACCGGTGTACTTGAATCCGAGCTGCCGATATTTGTACCGATCTTGGAGAAAGCAGGTGTCACCAGTTTTCATGTAACGCTTGCCAATCACGGTAAATTAAGCGATACCATTCCCCCGAAAACCCATCCTGAATTTTCAGCAGAGGGCTGTTTTTTAAAGTTCTGCGATGATGTACGAAAGCTTACTGATTTGCCGGTATGCGCCGTAGGAGGTCTCACTGACCCCGACTTTATAGATGAACAGATAAAATCCAGACGAATTGACTGTGCCGCCATGAGCCGCCAGTTAATTGCCGACCCTCAATGGCCCGATAAAATTTTTAATTACCGTGTTGATGAAATTAACCGCTGCATTCGCTGCAATAAAGAATGTCTCGGCGGTATGATGTCACACCGCGGCGTTCACTGTATCTATGAAAGGAAGTAATATAAAATGAGTTATGCTATTATTTACAGTAGTCGCACAGGCAATACTGCCATGCTGGCTGAGGCTATCCGTGAGGCTCTGCCATGTGAGGAATGTGTCTATTTTGGAGAACCGGATGAAAAAGCTCTGACAGTAAAAACTGTATATGTCGGCTTTTGGACTGATAAAGGCACATGCGACGAGAAAACAGCTCAGTTTTTAAAAAGTCTGACCAATCAGCAGGTATTTCTGTTCGGTACTGCCGGATTCGGAGGCTCATCCGCTTATTTTGAGCAAATTTTAAGCCGTGTAAAGGAAAATCTGAGCGGCGATGTTAAAGTTATCGGAACATATATGTGTCAGGGTAAAATGCCGCAGGCTATCCGCACGCGCTATGAGGCAATGCCGGAAAGCCCGAGACGCACCGCTATGCTCGAAAACTTCGACAGTGCTTTAAGTCACCCCAATCAAGAGGATTTACAGCTTATTAAAGCCGCTGTTGCAAAATAGGCTATTATAAAAAAGAAAACGGTAATGAAAGATATCTTTCATTACCGTTTTTTATTTTTTAAGTGTATATATTACCGAACTGACGCCGCAGTTTCTTCTGCTGTATCAATATTTTCATGCGGAAGCTTCACTCTCAAAAGCATTATGTATGCGGCAACGGCTGCAATAGCCTCGGAGACAGGAAATGCTATCCATATTCCCACTGCGCCAAGCTTTAACGAAAGCAGTACACCTAGCGGAATAGTAATTACAAATTGTCTTAAAAGAGAAACAGTAAGTGACTGTCTGCCTTTTCCGAGCGCTTCAAATACACCTGAACACACAACACCCACGGTAGATATTATAAATCCGCAGCTTATAATCCTCAGCGTCTGCGCACCATACTTCAAAAGCTCCTCGTCTGCGTCAAACAGAGAGAGTATCGCCTCAGGGAAAAACATTGAGCCGATTGTTCCTACAAGCATTATCAGCGCTATAACCGCCATGCTGTAATAAATAGTTTTCCAAACACGTTTATACATTTTAGCGCCGTAGTTATAGCTTACAATAGGTCTCATTCCCTGAACAAGTCCTCCGGCAGGCATATATATAAATGTCTGAAGCTTATAATAGAGTCCGAATACTGCTACATATACAGCCGATATTTTAGCGAGTACACCGTTTAATACTCCGACCAGTACTGACGGCATCGCAATCATAAGGCTTGAAGGAATACCTATTCCGTAAATTCTCTTTATAAGTGCAAAATCCGGTTTCATATATTTAGTTGAAATCTTAACCGATATATCGCTTTTAAGATAAACAATAATATATAAAACAGTGGCGGCAATTTGTCCGATTACAGTTGCAACAGCCGCTCCCAAAACACCCATAGCGGGCATTCCGAACCATCCGAAAATAAGTATCGGGTCAAGCACTATATTTATTATACATCCGCTTGCCATAAGCAGCATTGTAATAGTCATTTTACCTATTGCCTGAAAAATCTTCTCTATTGTTATCTGCAATAAGTTTCCAAACGATACGCAGACAACTGTATATGTGTATTTGCAGGCTTCATCAAAAATATACGGATTATCCGTAAACATACTCAAAAACGGCTTTGTAGTCAAAATACCGAATATCACAAACAATACGCAATGCACAAGCGTTAAAGCTATACCCAGTGACGCCGCTCTGTTGGCTCTGTCATGATCTCCTGCGCCCAAGCTTATAGAGATAACAGAGCTTATTCCGACTCCTATACCTACTGATATGGAGAGAACTACATTCTGCATCGGAAAGGCAAGTGAAACAGCTGTAAGTGCGTCTGTGCCGAGCTTAGCTACCCAAATGCTGTCAACTATATTGTACAGCGACTGAATCAGCATGGATAAAACCATAGGTATCCCCATTGACATAAGCAGCCTTAATACAGGTTTTGTCTTCATAAAATCCTGCTGCATTTTAAGCCTCCTCATATATATTTTTACATAAAATGACGTGTATCTCTGAAAGTCGGCTTCAAAGACACACGCACCAAATGAATATAACATATTTACAGATTATTGTAAAGAACATTTTATCAGCTTATTGCATCAGAAAATTACAGACTTTTCTCCTGTACTCATTTTTTATTTGTGACGATTTTTTATATTGTCGGGCAGAGATATTTCACCCTCCTGCTTTTCAAACTCGCTTATACATTTTCTTATGAGATATAAAATCTGAGCGTTTTCTTAAAGGCATTGTCTTATCATTTTATAAAACATTCCTCTGCCCGCAGGAGTAATTTGCTCAAATTCTTCACCGTCAATTTCAAATCCAACTTTTTTATAACAGGCTATCGCCCGTTTATTCCACGAGCGGACATTTAACGCAAGTATTTTGTCAGGATACATCTCATTTGCTATTTCACATGCAAGCCTTAATATTTTTTCTCCGTATCCCATTGAACACAACTCAGGTTTTACCCCTATTCCGATAAACACCTCATTGCCTTTTTTAGCAATGTTGGTATATCCTATCAGCACATCTCCGTCATAATATGTACGGTAATTTTTATATTTTTCAGGGTCGAAGAAGCCCTGTTTTTTCTCTTTTAATTCACTGTAAGGCAAAAGGTTATATATCGAATATTCGTCCGTATAATTCCACTGGCATATTTTAAATTTCTCATCATCTGTAATTATATGGTGTGTTATCATAATACACCTCGCAATAAATATATTAAAACCACAGTACCGTTAAAGCAAAACAGCACTGTGGTTTTTTACTAGTTTTTCAGACTCTGCATAGGAGCAGGGATTTTTCCTCCGCGGTCAATAAATTTCTGTGAGCTCTCGCTGTGGAGCTTCATAACAGGACCGTAGCCCAAAAGTCCGCCGAAGTTTAATTCCTCACCGCTCTTTTTGCCGACAGCAGGAATAACTCTTACAGCAGTTGTCTTGAAGTTTACCATTCCGATTGCCGCCTCGTCAGCAATGATTGCGGAGATTGTGGAAGCAGGAGTATCTCCCGGAATAACTATCATGTCAAGACCAACAGAGCAAACAGCAGTCATAGCCTCGAGCTTTTCGATAGACAGAGCGCCGCAGCGTGCAGCAGCAATCATTCCTGCGTCCTCTGTTACAGGGATAAACGCACCGGAAAGACCGCCTACGAGAGAGGAAGCCATAACTCCGCCCTTTTTAACAGCGTCGTTTAAGAGTGCGAGAGCAGCGGTAGTTCCGTGTGTACCGCATTTCTCAAGTCCCATCTCCTCAAGGATATATGCAACTGAGTCGCCGATTGCAGGAGTTGGAGCAAGCGAGAGGTCAACTATACCGAACTCAACGCCGAGTCTCTTCGACGCCTCAGCGCCTACGAGCTGTCCCATTCTTGTTATCTTAAACGCAGTTTTCTTTATAAGGTCAGCAACTTCTGTGAGTGTTCCATCTGGGCATTTTGTCAGAGCAGCTCTTACAACACCAGGACCGGATACACCGACATTGATTACACAGTCAGGTTCACCAGGACCGTGGAAAGCACCTGCCATAAACGGGTTATCCTCAGGAGCGTTGCAGAATACAACGAGCTTAGCCGCACCGATACACTCTCTGTCAGCCGTGAGCTCTGAAGCTTGTTTTACAATCTCGCCCATCATTTTAACGGCGTCCATGTTTATACCTGTCTTTGTAGAACCGATATTAACAGAGGAGCACACATGGTCTGTCTCAGCCAAAGCGCGCGGGATAGAGCGCATAAGCTCTATATCGCCCGGTGCAAAGCCCTTATGTACAAGTGCAGAATATCCGCCGATAAAGTTTACACCGACTTTGTTAGCCGCTTTTTCAAGAGTTTTTGCATATTTTACAGGGTCTCCGCCGCTTGAAGCCAAAAGCATAGCGATAGGTGTAACGGAAATTCTCTTATTGATTATCGGAATACCGAATTCCTTTTCAATCTGCTCTCCTACCTCAACTAAGCGAGCCGCCTTGGTTGTAATCTTGTCATATACTTTCTGACAAGCCTTGTCAATATCGCTGTCACAGCAATCGAGAAGCGATATTCCCATTGTTATTGTACGTATATCGAGATTTTCGTTCTCGACCATATTTATAGTTTCCAGAATGTCTCTTGTGTTAATCAAGCGCTTACCTTCCTTTCAGTGCTATGTGCTGTATGCTGTAAACAGATTTATTATACACGGTGCATGGAGTCGAAAACGCTCTCGTGCATTACATGAATCTTTACGCCTATCTCGTCTCCGAGCTTGTTCATCTCATCTGTAAGTTCAGAAAGAGGTGTTTTCATGTTAGAAATATCAATAAGCATAATCATTGCAAATACGTCCTGCAAAACAGACTGTGTTACCTCTGTGATGTTAACCTGTTTTTCAGCGCAGATTGCACTTACCTTTGCAACAATACCAACCATATCTTTTCCGATTACTGTAATAACTGCTCTCATCGAAATCCTCCTTTTTGCCCTTAGGCAAAATAAATTATATTTATTGTATTTCTGTTTTAAAACGGCTCTCACCGTATATGCGCATAAAAATATTTATTAGATGGATATTTTCTCTGCTTCGTCTGCAAAAATCTTTGCGGTACAGTCAGACGGGATATAGAAATCAGGATTTGCAAACGATATTCCTGTAATATCCGCCGCGTCAGGTGAACAGCTGCGCTTAAACTGTGATGAGAAAAATCTTCTCAAAAACAGTACAAGCTTTTCCTTTATAAACGCAGGGTCCATTTTACCCGAAAACGCTATGTAGGCATAATAAAACAGCTTTGTAGGACGCATACCGTACTTTAAGAAGTAATACAGGAAAAAGTCATGCAGTATATACGGTCCTAAAATATCCTCTGTTTTCTGAGCGATTTCACCGCTTGTCTGTGACGGCAACAGCTCAGGACTTACAGGTGTATCGAGTATATCAAAGAGTATCTCTGAGACATCCTGTGTGGATTTCTCTTTTGCAATATACTCTGTTACAAGCCTTACCATTGTCTTTGTAAGACATGCGTTTACATTGTATGACGCCATGTGGTCGCCGTTAAATGTACACCATCCGAGCGCCGCTTCGGACAAATCTCCTGTTCCGAGCACTATTGCGCCGATACTGTTTGCAACATCAAAGAGTATCTGTGTACGCTCTCTTGCCTGAGCGTTTTCATAGGTTACATCTTTTACGGCAGGGTCATGCCCTATATCTTCAAAATGTGTTAAGACAGAGTTTTTAATCGAAATATCCCTTGACTCTGCTCCGAGCTGTTCTATGAGAGCAAGAGCATTGTAGTAGGTTCTATCGCTTGTTCCAAATCCCGGCATTGTTATACCTATGAGATTTTCATTCGGTACACCCATTTGGCTTAAAGCCTCGTGCGCTACAAGCAGTGCAAGCGTTGAGTCAAGTCCGCCGGAAACACCTATCACAATCTTTTTAGCGCCTATCGCCGTCATTCTCGATACGACTGAACGCACCTGAAGCTCGAATAATTCCTTTAACATCTCGTTTTTCTCGTTTTCGGCTTCCGGTAAATATGGATTTTGGCGTATAGGTCTTATTATCTTATTCTTTATCTGCACGCTTTGAGCACTGAAAAACGGCTTTTTATAGCTGTTTATCTTTTTCTGCGACATAATTATGTCAGCGTCAATATCGCACAGTGAAACAGCTCCGTCGCCGTCAGCACCGTTTGACTCCTCAAAGCTCAAAAATTCACCGCACTCGCATACAGCGGTATAACTTTTAAATACATACGGCGAGCTTGTGTCACCGTCACCGCCGTTGCACACGCATACTGCACAGCCCATGGACTCGCTTACAGTCTTAACCGTTCTCTTGACTGTGTCAATATCTCCCGCTCTAATCGGTGTATATGACGGCACTATCAAGAGGTCACACCCCGTCAAAGCTACATCCGACATATGCGAAACCAATTTTTTAGGGTCGCACGGCAGAATGTTAAAACGTATGTTGCCGAAATTGAAAACTGTATCGGCAGGCAGTATTTTGTCCGAGAATACATTTTCAAACGGAGCCGCATCATCGGTACACGGAACATATCCGAGCACTCTGCCCTCAAATAGTACAGCGCATACGCTCACTGTTCTGCCCTCGTCGCACAGCGGCAGTCCTGCAATTATATACGAATGAACAGACGCACTGTAAAGGCACAGCTCATCGAGCGCCTTTAAGCACTCGTCTATAAGTGTGCTTGTCTTATATATATGCCCGAGACACCCCGAGGAGAGCGCTAACTTCGGAAGCACTATTATATCAGGTGACGACTGTTTTATCTTATCTATCTGCTCAGTGATGTTAAGAAGGCACTCACTCGGCACAGCAGGTTTGACCCTATGAGCAATACAGGCTATTCTCACAAGTGAATTCATTGTCTAAACCTCCTAAAATAAAATCAGTTATTTAATTTATACCGTTAAAAAAAATCTTAATATTTATTGTACCATATTTCACTCAGATAAAAAACCGATTGTATCACAAAATTTATCCCCTATTTTTTAAAAAAACTTGTCATTACGCAGTAAAGCCGATACTTTATAAAGGTTAAATGTATAATAATTTATTATTGTTTGTAAAATTTAACTATGAATAACGCTTAATATGGGCTATAATGTTCTTAAATAAAAATATAAAGCGTATTATCAGTTTCAAAAAGTAAAAGGAAGTGCCCCAAAATGTACTATAATCTCTTTGACAGCCATATGCATACAAAAAATTCTCCCGACGCACACCATACCGCACAGCGTATGTGCGAAGTAGCAATTGATAAAGGTGTATTCGGAATTGCAATAACAGACCACTGTGAGATAGACCGCTATCTCATCGACGAATACGAAGTACGCATACAGAACTCATATATGGATGTAATGGCGGCGCGAGCGGAATTTGAACATAAATTAGTCATATCACACGGCATAGAGATAGGACAAGCCACCGAAAATATCCCGCTCACCGAGGAAATACTCAACAAATACGCGTTTGACTTTGTGCTAGGCTCACAGCACTGCGCAAACGGAACCGACTTTTATGTGGTAAAGACCAACCGCTTAACAGAAGATGAAATATACGCAAAGCTCGAAGAGTATTATACATACATGCTCAAGCTTGTAAAGTGGGGCAAATTCGACGTGCTGGCTCATCTGACATATCCTATAAGATATATAACTGGACGTGACGGCATTAAGGTTGATATCACCCGCTTTTCGGGACTTATTGAAACGATACTGCGCACGATGGTTGAAAAAGGCATAGGCCTTGAGGTGAATTCCTCAGGCTACCGTCAGGGACTGCACTGCCCTATGCCGTCGATTGAATATATCCGCCGATACCGTGAAATGGGCGGCGAGATAGTCACAATAGGCTCAGACTCACACACTGCACAGACAATAGGTCAAAACATACCTGACGCAATGAGACTTCTAGAGCAGTGCGGCTTTAGATACTTTACATTCTTCCGCCGCAGAAAGCCTGAATTTTTAAGGATAATATAAATTATAAATATATAAATACAAAGACAACAATCAAAAAAGGAGTGACTTTTTTACAATGAAACAGCTTTTGGAGCTTTTGGAAAACAACGCAAGACTTTCAAACAGCGAGCTCGCCGTTATGCTCGGTATTACAGAAAACGAAGTGGAAAAAATGATAGCCGAATACCGTCAGAGCGGTGTTATAAGCGGATACAGAACAGTTATAGACTGGGAAAAAGTTGACGACAGCTACATAACAGCACAGATACAGCTTAAAGTCACCCCTTCCGAAGGCGAGGGCTTTGAGGAAACTGCAAGACGTATAATGCAGTTTGACGAGGTAAAGAGCGTATATCTTATGAGCGGAAGCTATGATATAGCTGTAACCGTTGCAGGCAAATCCTTTAAAGATGTGGCAATGTTTGTTGCTGAGCGCCTGTCGCCTATGGAGAGCATAACATCAACGGCTACATGCTTTGTGCTCAGAAAATATAAAGAGGAGGGTATTCCCGTCTGCTTTAAGGAAATCGACGAGAGGGGGATAACCTCGCTATGATAGACTACAAATCCCTGCTCTCCCAAAAGGTATTGGAAATAAAGCCGTCGGGCATACGCCGATTTTTTGACATTGCCGCCGAAATGGACGATGTAATATCTCTCGGCGTGGGTGAGCCTGACTTCAAAACACCGTGGAGCATACGTCAGGCGGGTATCCGCTCGCTTGAGATGTCAAAGACATGGTACACGGCAAACTCAGGACTCTTTGAGTTAAAGGACGAGATATGCAAATACACAAAGCGCAGATTTTCCGTTGAATATTCGCCAAAAAATGAGGTACTTGTAACAGTCGGCGGCTCGGAGGCAATAGACGCCTGCATACGCAGTCTTGTAAATGAAGGAGACGAGGTGCTTATACCTGAGCCGTGCTTTGTGGCATACTCACCGATTGCTTCACTTTGCGGTGCTAAGGTTGTACCCATCCAGACAAAGGCCGAGGACTCTTTCCGACTTACGGCAAAACAGCTAAAGGACGCCATAACCGAAAAGACAAAGCTTTTAATATTTCCTTTTCCGAATAATCCGACAGGCGCTGTAATGCGCAAAGAGCACCTTGAGGAGATTGCGGAAGTTTTAAGAGATACAAACATAATAACTTTGTCGGACGAAATATACGCTGAGCTCACCTACGGTGATACGCC
>CALXEM010000045.1 GCA_944387335.1 uncultured Clostridia bacterium
GCCGTTTTGTTTTTGTATGATGACATTTTGTTCTCCTTTTTTGGATTATACGGTTATTTTAAAACGCCTGAAAGTCAAATGTTCAGACTTTCAGGCGCATTTTTTAAGTTAAAACTATCTTTTCTGGAAAAACTCAATTACTTCACCGTCAGGACCGTATACAAAAGCTATCCTTACAGGCATTACCTCAGGTACAGCCTGAATGTCCACGTTTTTAGGAGCTACCTTTGAAACGGCGCCGAATTTTAACGCTTGCTCATATGCGGCGTCGGTGTCGTCAACGCCGAGCGCGAGGTGAAACCACTCGCCGGCTTTGTTTTCAGGGCATTTTTCGCTCTTTACTCCGCCGTGGAATACCTCTATAACAGTTGAATCGCCTGCGTCGAGCATAGCGGCTCTGCCGTCACCCTCACCCCAGCGAGCTTTTACCTCAAATCCGAGAGCTTCGGTGTAGAATTTTATTGTGTTTTCGATGTCGGTTGCCTTGAGAGCTATGTGTGTGACACAGCAGCCCTTTATAACCTTGTTTGTAGATGTTGACATTGTAAATCAGCCCTTTCATATTATTTATATATTGTAATTATATCTGAAATAATAAAATACCTCGTCCTCATTATAGCACTCGAATTCAAGGCTCCTGTAAAGCTCGTGCGCCGGATTAGTCCTTATAGCGACCAGATACAGAGGTTTATTTGAAGTATTTGAAAGCTTTTGCAGATGTGATAAAAACGCCGTGCCTATACCGTTATTTTGATAACGGGGGAGTATCCTCAGAAATGTGCTGTCGATTTTGTCCGCCTTTTCGTTGAAGCTTAAAAATCCCGCAGTTTCGCCGTTTTTGAGTATTCTTTTAAAATATGTCATCTGCATTTTATCATAAAACGAGTCCTTTAATATCTGCTCGTTCCATTCACCGAAAAAGCTTTTATGCTGTGCTACATATTTGTGGTGAGATACCTTTTCAGTATATATAAAGTCGTCTAAATCTTTATTGGATACATCTAAAAGGGAAAATCCCTTTTCTTTGAGCTTTTGAGTAAATTCCATATGGCGTCCTTTATTACTGAGCACTTACAATCGGAGCGGGAGTTGTGTCGAGGATATTTTCGATTATCTGCTGTGATGTCTGCGACTGGGAGGTTCCTCTGCCGCGGCAGATTATTCTGTGAGCCAAAACGTCTGCGGCTATTTTCTTTACATCATCGGGCAGTACATAATCTCTGCCGTCGAGCGCAGCTGCTGCCATAGCCGCTTTTGTAAGAGCTATCGAGCCTCTCGGGCTTGCGCCGAGTCTTATCTTTTCGTTGTTTCTTGTAGCCGTAATTATTCTGACTATATATTCTCTTACCTGAGGGCATACCTTGACCGTTAAAATTGTGTTTTGAGCAGCGATTATGTCCTCGGCTGTAACAACAGGCTCAAGCGACTGCGCCAGTGCGTGTCCGCCTAAATTTTCAAGCATTTTCTGCTCGCTTTCAGCGTCAGGATAACCCATGTCAAGACGGATAAAAAATCTGTCGAGCTGAGCTTCAGGCAGTGGATATGTACCCTGTATTTCAACAGGGTTCTGTGTTGCGATTACCAAAAACGGACGGCTGAGCGTATGTGTCTGACCGTCTATTGTCACCTGGCGCTCCTCCATGCACTCGAGCAGGCTTGACTGGGTTCTAGGTGTAGCGCGGTTTATCTCGTCTGCCAAAAGAATATTTGTAAATACAGGACCAGCTTTAAATATAAATTCTCCCTTGCCCTGATTGTAGAAGTTTATTCCTGTTAAATCAGACGGCAAAAGGTCCGGTGTAAACTGTATTCTCGAAAAAGAACAGCCCAAAGATTTTGCCAGCGCCTTTGCAAGCGTTGTTTTGCCTGTTCCCGGGATATCTTCAAGCAGAATATGTCCCGAGCAGAGCATTGATATGAGTACTTTTTCAATTTTATCTGATTTTCCGATAATTACTTTCTCTATATTTTCCGAAATTTTCTGAGCCATTTCACGAACCTGAGCTACACAGGTTATATCCATTAAAATCCCGCCCTTCATTTATTTTCAAAAGGTTAGTATATTTTTCATTATACATTTTAGAGTATTGCTGTCAATAAATTTAAGCTTTATAATAGCTGATATAAGCTTGACATAACAGCAGTATATTTAATGTAAAAATATATACAGCATATTATTAGGGGATGAAGATAAAATGCACTTTATATCAGAACTTTTAAAAAACCCGTTTTTTGACCAGGGAAGCGAGGAGCTGTCTCAGCTTCACCTTTTCGGGTTTGAGCACTTTTGCCTCATAGGTGCAACTGTAATAATCGCGTTATGTATATTTTACTTTAAGGATAAGCTGTATAAAATATCGGAAAAAACAAAACGCATATTCTGCCGCTGTGTCGCTGTATTTATGTTTTTGAATATGATGATATTTTACAGTGTCTTTATAGCGCGTGGTGAGTACGACTGGCATTTGCACCTGCCGCTTCATCTGTGCTTTCTGACAAACTTTGCATTTATGTATACGCTTATAACGCAGAATAAAAAGCTCTTTAGGATAGTTTACTTTTTTACTTGGATAGGACCTCTGCCGTCTATGATTTTTCCAAACACAGAAATGCGCTTTGACCGCTTTCAGACATGGAATTTTGCAATAAGTCATCACTTTATGTTTTTAATGGGCTTGTTCTGCCTGTGCGCTATGGGGTGGAAAGTTGCGGCGTCGGACGGTATAAGGGCTTTTTTGATAGGCAACATAATTTTCTGCGCTGTGTTTATATTCAATATGATCTGCGGCACAAACTACATAATGACAGGAAATCTCCCCGGGCACATAGTGGAACTCATGCCGTTTTTAAAATATATAAATTTCCCTGTTTTCTGGCTTGAGATCTGCGGAGCTATCGGAATTGCGGCGTCGTGTATACCTCTTAGGATATTGAGCGGGAAAAAATTTGTACCTATACCGCAAAAAATCCAACAATAAGCATAGGGATTATCATTACTGCGTTTACAACGGTAAAATATAAAAGATAACGGGCGGATTTGGCACCCTTTGTCCTTGTATAGAACTTAAATGTAATAAGGCTTGCAAGCGACGCTATAATTGTGCCGAGTCCGCCTATATTTGTGCCTGCAACAAGCGCTTGTGCGTTGTCTGTAAAGCCTGAGAGCATTACTGCGGCAGGTACATTGCTTATAACCTGACTGAGCAGAACCGACACTACAAGCTCTCTGCCTGTCAAAAGCGAGGACAAGACCTCTCTTACAGCGTCAATTCTTGCTATATTTCCGACAAATACAAAAAAGCACACAAAGGTTATGAGCAGCATGTAGTCCACGTGTTTAAAGAGTTCTCTTCTGAATATAATGAGCTCCAAAAGCACAGCCGCAAGTGACAACCACACGGGAATTACCGAGAACACTGTTCCTATTGAGAGCAAAAACAGTATAATTCCTCTGATAAATGCCTTTTTGTCGGATATTGAGCCATGTGCAGTAAAAGGAACTGTCAGCTTTTTAGGTTTAAATATAAGACAGCACAAAACCAAAAGCACAAATCCCGCCAAAACTATCGGAACAGTAACCGAGAAAAAACTGCCCGCGTTCATTGAGAAGGTCGAATACAAAAACAGGTTTTGCGGATTGCCCACAGGTGTCAGCGAGCTTCCTGTATTTGCGGCTATCGTCTGCAATGTGAGCACGGGGATAATTTTATCGTGCATTGAGCACATGCCCAAAAGCGTTATGGCAAACGGTACAAAGGTTATGAGCGCAACGTCGTTTGTTATGAGCATTGACGAGAAAAAGCACAGCATTATGAGCACCGCCGCCAAGGTGCGCTCGTTTGAAGCGGATTTTGTCAGCTTCTGCGCCAAGACGTCGAACACTCCCAAAGCGGAAAATCCAGCCACCACAGCCATTAGGCAGAACAGCACTGATATTACCTTAAAGTCTATGTAGTCTATGTACTGCATGTCGGGCTTTACAAAAAATGCTGATATCAAAGCCGCTATTGCCGCAACGGTCAGCACAGGCTCGTCCTTTATGAATTTTAAAACTTTGTTCTCTGTTTTCTCCATCTATAAAAACACTCCCGAATGTTTTAGTAAGCTTTTTAAATTATACTACCTCAATGAAAATTTAACAAATATTTATAAAAACAGACAGCACAATATTTTTTTCAGCAAAATTTTAAATTAAGCTTTTATTTAGTTTACATCACTTGTTTATCAGGGAAATATGTGGTAAAATAATGACATAAATTACAGTTATGATGAATTTTTTATATTAAAAAGCAACATATTTTTAAAATTTGTCTGTAAACGACACAGAAAAGGAGGGTGTCATGAAAAAGTTTGGAGTAAAACCATATGTTCTGATAGCCGCCGCTTTGAGCCTGTCTTTAATGTGTATGACTGCGTGCAGCTCAGCACAGGAAAAGGAAGAAATTAAACCGATTACCGAAGAGACATACACCGACGATATGTTTTACTGGGAAGAAGAACAGCTTTTGTATATAGACGGCAGTTCGGCATATTACTACGTCCCCGAAAAAAATATATATTTTGTCTGTTCGTCTACTCAAAAAGGTAATTATGCAACTTATCTTTACGAAAATTCATACGCGTATTTCACTACATACGACGAGGATTTAAACTTTTATGTGGATTTTCCGAACGATTCAAAGGGATTTGTAATGGTACGCGAGGCGCAGGACACAGGAGATGAACAGGAAATTCCCGATGAAAAAGAAATTTATTACACGGATGAAAACGGCAACCAGTATTATAAAACTCCGGACGGTCAAAGAGGAGTTATTTACAATATTCAGACGCAAGAAATACCGTTTGACAACGGCAATGTTGATGTTGAAGAGCTAAGCTATGAGCAGGCGCAGAAAATTTCGGTACTGTCAGTAATGCACGACGCCGCTGTGAAACGCTATGAGGAAAAAGGTCAGTAAAATTATTTATGAGGTGTGTTAAAATATGTGCGATACAAAATATACTCCGGATAAAACTAAAGTAAAGGTAAAGAGCACTTACAGCTACAACGAAAATTCGGGTATGCCCGAAATGCCAAATGCCAAGCCGATAGGCGAGCCTGACGATCAGGTAAGGTGTGAATACTCAGAGGAGGCAAAAAGGTATGCCGTTGCCTCTCAGGACAATGAAAACAACCGATTTTATGCTTCGTTTATCGATGATGACGGAACAGTAACTGTCAAATACAGCTTTGTGGGTACGGCAAAGTTTGATGACATTGATGGCGCTCATAATATTGAGGGCGGTAAACGCCTTACAGCAGATCAGCTCAAGGCTATACACAAAACCGCAGTAGAGCGCATATCGGAAAAGCTCGACAAGCTTAAATAGTATTTTCATTACTTTAATTACACGGCTGCGTATGTTACGCAGTCGTGTGTTTTTATGTTAAATTATTATTAAAATATTTAAAACACACTTGATTTTTTTGACTTAAAGTTATAGAATAATTGCGAAAAGTGATAATTGTTTAACGATTGTTACTTTGGGGTTTACTTAAAATTTACTGACATAAATTATTAAACGGAGGAATTGTGTTATGGCAAGATTTACATTACCAAGAGATCTCTATCATGGAAAAGGCAGCCTTGAGGAGCTTAAAAACCTCAAAGGTAAGAAAGCTATCGTTGTTGTAGGCGGCGGTTCAATGCGCCGTTTTGGATTTTTGGATAAAGCGGTAAATTATCTTAAAGAGGCAGGAATGGAAGTTCGCCTGTTTGAGAACGTTGAGCCAGACCCATCTGTTGAGACAGTTATGAAGGGTGCTGCTGCAATGCGTGAATTTGAGCCTGACTGGATAGTAGCTATGGGCGGAGGTTCTCCTATCGACGCTGCAAAAGCTATGTGGGCATTCTATGAGTATCCTGAAACAACATTTGAGGATTTGTGCACACCGTTTAATTTCCCAACACTTAGAACAAAAGCTCATTTCTGTGCTATACCATCTACCTCAGGTACAGCTACAGAGGTTACAGCATTCTCTGTAATTACCGATTATGCTAAGGGTATTAAATATCCTTTGGCTGACTTCAATATTACACCTGATGTTGCTATCGTAGACCCTGACCTTGCTGAGACAATGCCTCAGAAGCTGACCGCTCACACAGGTATGGATGCTATGACACATGCAATCGAGGCTTATGTTTCTACACTTAACTGCGACTATACAGATCCGCTCGCTCTGTATGCAATTAAGATGATTCACGAGCTCTTGGAGAAATCCTATAACGGCGATATGGACGCACGTGACCATATGCACAACGCTCAGTGCCTTGCTGGTATGGCATTCTCTAACGCTCTTCTCGGTATCGTTCACTCAATGGCTCATAAGACAGGAGCTGCTTACACAGGCGGACACATTGTACACGGTTGTGCAAACGCTATGTACCTGCCTAAGGTAATCAAATACAACTCCAAGAATGAGACAGCTGCTAAGAGATACGCTGAGATAGCTCGTTTCATAGGTCTTGAGGGAAATACAACAGAGGAGCTTGTTGACGCTCTCATCGCTACTCTTAAAGATATGAATAAGGCTCTCAACATTCCATCCTGCATCAAGGATTACGAGGGCGGTATCATAGACGAGAAAGAGTTTATGGAGAAACTGCCTAAGGTTGCAGAGCTTGCAATCGGCGATGCTTGCACAGGTTCTAACCCAAGAATTCCTACACAGGAAGAGATGGAAAAACTTCTCAAAGCATGCTACTATGACCTTGAGATTGACTTCTAATTTAAATACATAAGCTTTTTAACACTTGATTTTAAACAGAACAAAGTCATTTTGGCTTTGTTCTGTTTGCATGTAAAAGAAGTTTTTTAACCCTGTTCACAAAAACAGATTGAAATTTTTGTGAAATAGATTTATTATTGTAACAGTGCATAAAATAAAAGCTTTAAAAGGTGAAAATAGACAAAACAAAATTTATTTTTACCGATAAATGATATGTACAAAACCAAAAACTAAAAATATTATAGACAAAGTGAGGCTCAATCTGCGATGTTTAAGATTATCAAAAAAGAAGCGCTTAACCCCACTGTCACAAAAATGGTGATAGAAGCTCCGCTTATTGCTAAAAAAGCAGAGCCGGGACAGTTTATTATCATTCGCGCAAAGGAAGACAGCGAAAGAATACCGCTCACAGTAGCCGATTATGACCGTGAAAACGGTACTGTAACTATCATATTCCAGATAGTTGGCGCCGGAACAATGGAGCTCAATACTCTCAATGAAGGCGAGTGCGTTCACGACTTCGTAGGTCCTCTCGGACGTGCAAGCGAGATAGAGGGACTTAAAAAAGTAGCAGTTGTAGGCGGAGGCGTTGGCTGTGCTATCGCTTATCCTGTTGCTAAAAAACTGCACGAGCTCGGCTGTGAAGTACACACAATCACAGGTTTTAGAAATAAAGACCTCGTTATCCTTGAGGATGAGTTTAAAGCTGTAAGCGATAAACAGGTTATGATGACTGATGACGGAAGCTACGGCGAAAAGGGTCTTGTAACAAATGCACTCGAGAAGCTTATCAACGATGGCAACCAGTACGATGAAGTAATTGCTATCGGACCGCTTGTAATGATGAAGTTTGTCTGCAAGGTTACAGAAAAATATAATATAAAGACAACTGTCAGCATGAACCCCATAATGATTGACGGTACCGGAATGTGCGGCGGCTGCCGTTTGACAGTAGGCGGCGAGACAAAGTTCGCATGCGTAGACGGACCAGATTTCGACGGACATCTCGTTGACTTCGACGAGGCTATGCACCGCGGAACAATGTACAAGGAATTTGAACAGCACGCACGTGAAGAGAGCTGCAATCTGCTTAATATGGAGGTAAAATAACAATGGCTGTACAGCGTAATATGAACCCTAAAAAAACACCTATGCCGGTGCAGGACCCAAATGTCCGCAACCACAACTTTTCTGAGGTTGCGCTGGGTTATACATATGAAATGGCTGTTGAGGAGGCAAAACGCTGCCTTCACTGTCCTAAAAAACCATGCCAGAGCGCTTGCCCTGTTGCAATAGATATCCCTGCATTTATTGAAAAGGTTGCAAACGAGGATATGGAGGGCGCTTACGAAATTCTCTCCGCTTCCAGTGCGCTTCCTGCTGTATGCGGACGTGTATGTCCTCAGGAGAACCAGTGCGAGGGCAAATGCGTAAGAGGTATTAAGGGCGAGCCTGTCGGAATAGGCCGTCTTGAGCGCTTTGTAGCTGACTATCACCGTGAGCACAGCAAAGAAGCTCCTAAAATGCCTGTTTCCAACGGACATAAGGTGGCTGTTATCGGTGCAGGTCCAAGCGGACTTACAGCAGCAGGCGACCTTGCTAAAATGGGATACAAGGTAACTGTATATGAGGCACTCCACCTTGCCGGAGGAGTTCTCGTTTACGGTATTCCTGAGTTCCGTCTTCCTAAGAAGATAGTTCAGGAGGAGATTGACGGACTTAAAGCTATCGGCGTTGACATCGAGACAAACATGGTTATCGGTAAAATTCTTACAATCGATGAGCTGTTCGAGATGGGCAACGAGGCTGTATATATCGCTTCCGGTGCAGGTCTGCCAAGATTTATGAATATCCCGGGTGAGAGCCTTAAGGGTGTTTACTCCGCAAACGAGTACCTCACACGTGTAAACCTGATGAAGGCTTACAGAGAGGACAGCAAAACACCTATCAAGAAGAGCAAAAACGTTGCAGTTGTCGGCGGCGGAAACGTTGCTATGGATGCTGCAAGAAGTGCTAAGCGTCTCGGCGCTGAGAACGTATACATCGTATATCGCCGCAGCATGGAGGAGCTTCCTGCACGTAAGGAGGAAGTTGAGCACGCTGAGGAAGAGGGCATTATCTTTAAGCTCCTCAATAACCCTGTTGAGATTCTCGGAGACGAGGACGGCATGGTAAAAGGTATGAAATGTATTGAGATGGAGCTCGGAGAGCCTGATGAGAGCGGACGCCGCAGACCTGTTGCAAAAGAGGGCAGCGAGTTTGTACTCGACGTTGACACAGTTATTATGTCAATAGGCACAAGCCCGAACCCACTTATCCGTTCCACAACACCTGGACTTGATACAAACCGTCACGGATGTATCATCACAAACGGCGACGATGGTCTCACAACACGTGAGGGCGTATACGCAGGCGGTGACGCAGTAACAGGTGCAGCTACCGTTATCCTCGCAATGGGAGCCGGAAAACACGCTGCAAAAGCAATAGACGAGTACATAAAGAATAAAAATAAATAATTAAATTTATAAAATGAAATATCCCTGACAATTAAACTGTCAGGGATATTTTTTATGCTTTTATCTTCATCTTTTCTCTCAGTGCTCTGTAGGTATATTCCCACATTATCAGAAATGACGATACAACAAATGCGAATACTGCTATCAAAATCCACAAAGAGCTCTCCACAAAAAGCGCTGCAACACTTACAATAAATGAAACTGCGCCGCTGATAATAAAGAATGTACTCCAGATGTTTATAAATTTTCTTTTTAGTATTTTTGAGTTTATGTATTCTGGAAATAAATTACCGTTTAAATCACGGTAGGGAATAGGGTATATTTTTTCGGTGACGCCGAGTGCAATCAACAGACAGGAAATAAATATAACTGAAACAAAGGCTAAAAACATAACTGGTAATCATCTCCTTTTTTTGATTGTAGCATTATCAACGTGCAGATGAAGTCGTATTTTACCGTTAAGATAATAAATAAAAATTTATAGTCAAAATTGGTGATTAGGGATAATATTTTAAAACAGAAAAATTATTGTTTTATTTTTATTGACAGATTATCGGTGCGGCGTATAATTGTATAAGATTGTAAAAATCCTTATTATGACGGCAAGCGAAAGGAATGATAATAAAATGGCAGATTATACAAAGGACCCTAATCTTATTGCCACCCATCTCGGAGATGACTATGACAGATACTTAAACTCAATTATTCCTCCTGTATTTATGAACTCTCTGCACGTACTCGACAGCATTGAGTCCTATACAGGAGCGGCTCCGGCAAGCAGATATTTTTACGGACGTGTCTGCAACCCGACAGTCGAGATTGTAGAGCAGAAAATCGCAGCTCTCGAGCACGGTAAAGATGCAGTTGTATTCAGCTCAGGAATGTCCGCTGCTACTGCGGCTATCTGTACTGTCTGCAATCCCGGAGATCATGTAATATGCGTTAGAGGTGCATATGTAGAGCACTTTTTAAGAACATTCGGCGAGAAAAAATTGAGCATTTCAACTACATTCGTAAGCGGAAGAGATTTAGGTGAGTTTGAGGACGCTGTAAAGCCTAACACAACACTCATTGTACTTGAATCACCTGTTTCGCTTGTGTTCCATCTTCAGGACATCGCCGGAGTTGCAAAAATCGCTAAAAAGCACGGCATTAAAACATACATAGATAACTCTTACTGCACTCCGCTGTTCCAGAATCCGCTTGACCTTGGAATTGATATGGTAATGCACACCTCATCAAAATATCTCGGCGGACACAGCGACATAATCGGCGGAGCACTTGTCTGCAACGACGAGGAATTTATGAAGGAGATAAGAGAGTTCAGAGGCTCTTACGGTTCAATCGCAGGCCCTATGGAAGCATGGCTCACAATGAGAGGTATGAGAACTCTTGAACCTCGTCTTAAACGCCATCAGGAGACAGCTATGGCTGTTGCAAAATTCCTTGAAGCCAGTGACAAGGTAAGAGTAGTACACTATCCGGGACTTGAGAGCCACCCGCAGTATGAGCTGATGAAACGCCAGCAGAGAGGAAGCTGCGGACTTATGAGCTTTGAGCTCGACGTAAACGATGACGACGAAAAGGTATATAAATTTGTCCACAACCTTGAGATATTCCAGGTAGGAGTATCCTGGGGCGGATTTGAGAGCCTTGTATGTACTCCGCTTATCCGCGGCGATCTTAAAAACGCTCAGGAGCAGGGTGCTCAGGGCAGAGAACTTGTCCGTATTCACTGCGGACTTGAGGGAACAGACAACCTCATCGAAGCGCTTGACAAAGCACTCAAGAGCATCTAAACTAAAAAATCAAGACAAAATAAAACCCGCATGGAATATATTTTCCATGCGGGTTTTTATGTCTAAACTTAAATTATTCAACAGTTGATACGTCGATAGACTCGATTACAACATCCTCAACAGGTTTGTCGTTTGCATCAACCTCAACAGCGGCAATTTTATCTACAACGTCCATGCCCTCGTAAACATAACCGAATACAGTATGTTTGCTGTCAAGCCATGGTGTACCGCCTACCTCAGCGTATTTGTCGATAACCTTCTGCGGGAAGCCGACCTGTTTCATCTGGGAGAGTAAATCAGATGATACTGATGTTGCCTGTACTATAAAGAACTGGCTGCCGTTTGTGTTTGCTCCTGCATTTGCCATGGAGAGAGCTCCGCGGAAATTCCAGAGGTTAAGGGAGAACTCGTCCTCAAAAGAGTCGCCCCAAATGCTCTCGCCGCCGCGGCCTGTGCCTGTTGGGTCACCGCCCTGAATCATAAACTCATTGATAACTCTGTGGAAGATGATACCGTCATAATAGCCGTTTTCAGCGTGTGTAAGGAAGTTCTCAACTGCTTTTGGAGCTTCCTCAGGGAAGAACAGTATCTTTATATCTCCCATTGTTGTGTGCATTACAGCAATTTTGTCGCCGGATTTTGGCGCTTCAAACATTTTTTCCATTTTTACATCAGACTCCTTGATTTTTTTATTGCTCTCGGTGTCCTCCAGAGAAAATGTTTTAACAGAAGAACATCCGCTTAAGAGCATAGCCCCCGCTGCAAAAACAGCAGCAAGCTTTAAAACACTTGATTTAAAGGATTTTTTCATGTTCTTTTCCTTTCATATATTTTTTATTTATATTTATTATTCCTGTGATTCGGAATATGTTTCAATCGTTACTGAATTTATAAATATATCGTTGACAGGTTTTCCTGTATCGTCGGTTTCAACCTGCATAATTTGCTGAGCTACGTCGTATCCCTCAAAAATCTGAGCAAAAATTGTATAGGAATGTGTAAGGCTCGGAACGCCGCCTACTTCCTTAAACTTATTTTGAATAAGCTCAGGGAACTGCGCTACCTCCATTCCCTTTATAACAGATTCAGAAATAGGGGATTCACCTACAACAAAAAATCTGCTGTCACACGTTTTATCGTCCGAATATGCCGCAATTGCTCCCGGAAACGGATACAGATTATATGAAAGCTCCTTCGGATAAGGCTGACCGTCGTTTACAACAGATTTACCCTCTGCGCCTTTTTCGTCGGAGGCGCCTGTCATAAAGGCAATGTTATAGACCTTTCCTTCGCTCTCATCCTCGGCTTTTTGTATGTTGTATACACTCTTGTTGTCGTAAAAGCCCTCTTTTGCGAGAGTTTTAAAGTTCTGTACAGCGTTTGGAGCTTCATCCTCAAAAAACCTTATTTTAAATTCGCCGACATCGGTTTTTATAACAGCAATTTCTTCGCCGTCCTCCATTGGCTCAAACTGTTTAAATACTACCTCGTCCTCGTTGTATTCGCCGAGTCCGGCGGTATCCACTGAAAAGCATCCGGACAGTGTACTGCATATCAGAACAGGTGCAAAACACATTGCCGCGATGCGCTTTAAATTGAAAAAATGTCTTTTCATAAGACTACCATTACCTTTCGGAAAAATTGTAAAAATAATTTTTAAAAGCGGCATTTATGCCCATAGACTTTATAATATACTATTTTACCAAAACAGACAAGGCTTATTTGTCATGTTTTATTTTTATTCATAAACGATAAATGTCATTTATTATCACAATATGGAAAGCTTTTCTTTGTGTAAAACATATATTGTAAAATATAGAAGTTTGCAGTACAATAATAGTTTATAGTTTTTTTTATAATTTTTGTATGAAATTATACAATGAATACAATAAATATTATTTTTAATTTATCAAACTACAAAATAAGAGCAGAGAAGGAAGGTCGATTTATATGAAAATCAGATTTTTTAAAAGAGCGGCTATGCTTGCATGTGCTGTATCGCTTATCTTTTCTGCATTTTGTGCGTCGGCAGCTGACGAGGAATTTTCCTATGTGGTTGATGACGCTAATGTCCTTACCGAAGAGACCGAAAACTATATAGAGCAGAATTTAAAAGCTGTGGAAGATGAATTTGTCGGAACAGTTCAGTTTGTCACAATAGCTGCCGATGTTATGCCTGAGTATATATCTGATATAGGATTTTTAGATGAAGTTGGAAATCTCGGAACGCTTTTTTCCTCATCTATAAAGAATAAAAACATTATTCTTTGGGCAGACGGCGCAGATCAAATGAAAATATTCAGCTTAAAAAATCCATACGGAAAATATGAAAACGAAAAAGAGGTAAACAATGTTATCTCAGAGCATATAAACGGTATGAACGATAAGCAGTCTATTATAAGGGATACGTTCAGTATCAATATTGCAAGTCAGTATTTTAATATTGATAAAACCGAACAAATCCCGAATACACTTACAGTAGGCGCTTTGGATGCAGAATTTTTCATTGATAGGGAGCTTTAAAAAAACAGCCTGTACCAATATGCAGGTGTTGCTGTCTTTGCCGGAGTAATGGTTGTTTTTGCGGTTATATTTATAAAAAACAAAACGCCTGAGGGAACACTCCCGGGAGACGGTTCAAACTTTAAAGAGGGATTTGGCAGCGGTGTCGCCGCTTGTTCAAATATAACGGGACCGCAGGGAACTACAACAGGTCTCGGAAGCTTTAATTTAGGTCCGAAAGGGTAATAAAACAAAAAACACAAATAATATTTATAACATGACAGAAAGGATGATTTATATGCCAAAAAACATTAAAGCAGTGCTTAAGAAAATCATGACAATAGCATGTACATTGACGGTAGTATTTTCATTGTTCGGTGTATCGGCTCTTGATGTACAAACGGTAATAGATGAGTCCGATTTGTTGTCCGCACAGACAGAGCAGTATATTGGGGAAAATATTAAAAATTCACCGCATATGTTTGGCGGAATTACAAGATTTGCAGCAGAACCGATTGATAAAATGGTGACGTTTAATGAGTATAATACTGTACAGGGAAGCTACTTTCCTGATGTAAATATGCGCTCAAATATAAACGCTACTGTAATCGTTTGGGCAGACGGGGCAAATGAGATGAAGTCATTTAGCCTTACACAACCTAAAGGCGATATGAAAAACTACAATGATGTAAAAAGACTTATTAACAAGCAAATCAAAAAGACAGATGACAGACAAACTGCCATAAGAGACGCATTCAGTATTTTCCTTGCTAGTCGTTACTATTACTATGACAGTGTAGAAAATATTCCTGATACACTTACTGTAAGCGGAATTGATGATCTTGGAGCGTATGTGAAATCAGAGCTCGATAAAGCTACGTTTTACAGAAATACATTCGGAATAGTTGTAGGAATAGCAATTATAGCGGCATTGGTAGTCTTTTTTGCAAGAAGAAAGACACCTGAGGGAACAGTACCGGGTGACGGTTCTAACTTTAAAGAGGGACTGGGCAGCGGTGTTGCAGCCATGACAGGTATGCCGGGACAGAGTGGATACACAACAGGAATGGGTGCTCTGGGCGCAGGACCTAAAGGTTGATAATACGATTATACACTTGCAGCAATGTTAAAAGAGGAGTGGTGCATATGAAAAAAAACATTTTAAAAAGAATAGTGGTGCTTATATGCGCATTGTCACTTATCTTTTCCGTTTTTTGCGTGTCGGCAGCTGATGAGAAATCCGACTATATAGTGGATAACGCAGGAATTTTGACTGATCAAACCAAAAGCTATATTGAGGAGAATTTAAAGGCTGTTGAGGACAGATTTAACGGTCATATGTACTTTGTAACGCTTGATACGGACACTTTGCCGAATAAATTGTATGCGTCGGATGAAATAGAGGGTATAGACTCGCTTTCAAATGATGACGGCAACGGAGATAAAATTATAATACTCTGGGCGTCTGAATCAAACTTAATAAAGTTGTATAAGCCTTCAAAGCCACAGTATGATAACTATAATTATGTTGAGGTTATACAGCTTATAGCAGACAATCTCAGCGACAGCTCCGATGAGCAGGCTGTAATAAGGGACTCCTTCAGCATATATGTTGCAAGTGAGATGTTTTACGAAAACGATGAAAAGCATATCCCGGATACTCTTACCGTCGGCACAGTAAAAGCAAGGGAGATTGTAGAAAAGAATCTTGAAAAAACAAGCTCGGAAAGTACTGCGATAGGTATAGGAGTCGTTGTAGTAATACTGATAGTCATCGTTATTATATTCGGACTCAATAAAACTCCGCAGGGTAAAATTAAACCGGACGGCTCTAACTTTAAGGGCGGATATGGAAGTGGTTCAGCAGCTATGACAAATATGCCGGGTCAGATGAATGGTCCGGGATTTGGAAATTTCGGTTCAGGCGGAAAATTCTAATTATAAAATTACAATAAAATGCGTAGGTACACGTATTTTTGCGTGTACCTATATTGTTTTATGGCGTTTTGCATAAATTTTGATTTACGTGCACAATATTTTTACAACTTATTGTGATTTTAGACAATGGAAAAAAAGTATATAAAATGATATATTAAAATAAACAACTTTTCCATATATTGAAAAAGGGGTGTGATTTTTTGACATACGTAATATTTATTCTCTGCAGTATTGCTCTTTTCATCAACTTTAAGAATATATGGATAAACCTGATAAAGCTTTTGCTGTCATTTGCAATTACACTGGGCGGCATAGAGGGCATACTTCACTTTACCTCAAATACTTCCGAAATTATAAAAAACGATTTTGCCGCACGCGGACAGCTTACGATAGACGAGCAGGGTATGCTTTCGCTGTGTTCTGAAACAGCGGATATTTTAGGAAAAGTAGTTTACCATATACCGACAGTGCTCTGTGCAATTTTGCTTTACATAATGCTTAAGGTGCTTATAAGAAGAAGTATTTTAAAAATGCCTCATTCATCTGAAATTACAGTAAAGCTGACACTTGCTTTTATTCTCATATTGCCGTTTTACTGCTGTGTGGCATACGGTTTGGGGCTCGACAACAAAATATATAACATGATGCCGATAATGCTAACGCTTGCAGTTTATATATCTGAAGCGATGATGCTTCCGCTTGCCGTATTTTCGATTTTGTGTGAGACCGCATATCAGTATTTCAGCGAAAATACCGCTACAAAGTACAAAGGAATTTATGTAAAATCTTAAAATATATTTTCAATTAAGGCATATGTATAGAAAATTTTAATAATATGTGTTATCCTTTATAGAGCCTTATTATAAATTGATTTTAATATTACGGACGTGAAAATAAAAGGATAATATCAGGAGGTTTTCGGTATGCTTTTTGTAATATTGCTTGCAATAGATGTCATACTGCTTTTTGTTACCGTTAAAAGCTCTTTGTTTAAAAAGGCGAGAATTGTATATTCACTTGCGATGTGCGTATGGGGAATAAAGAGGTTTTTTGATTATTTCCGCATTTCGATTGACAGATGGAAAGACTATTTTGACAACTTTGAAATGGCGATACCTTTTCAGTCTGAAATACAGTACGGCGGAATTGAAATAATTAAAAACCTGTACAAAATGTCATGGGTAATTGCCATAAGCGTTATGATGGCCATGCTGATACTTACAATAGTTTTAAAGAGGTTTGACGGCAATATAGATAAAGCCGTGTTCTGGATAACTGTTGTAACACTTGTAGGACTACCTTTGGGTATGCTTTTATACGGCATATTTACAATAGTAAAGATACCTTATTTTATCTACATACTCTTTATCTATATAGGAAACATGACAGCTGTTGTCCTGCCGTCGATAGTGTGCTTTAATACAGTTTGCCGCGGCAAAAAGGAAGCTGAAATGTAATTACGGTATAAAAATGCCATATAAATATATTATAGTTAAAAATGTTTTGTGTAAAATCGACAACACATTAAATTATAATTGGCTACTTTGCAAATGGAAATATTTGAAACAGTGTGATAATATAATATCAGAAATTAAATTATGACACTTTCTTTTCCTTCTTTCTAAAAATAAAACAGAAGAACAGTTCCGGGTAATTTCGGGGCTGTTTTTCTGTTTTTGTGTATTAAGTAACCGTTTAGACAAAACTTTCATATACTGCTTATATACCGTATGCGGAGAATACTTAATGCAATTTCGGAAAGGAGCGGTTTTATGTATGTAGTATATGCACTGGTTTTATTTTTAATATTAGTTGGGATAGTGGAGTGTGTTGCTTGGGCAAAATATTTTCTTTTAAAGCCTGAGCAAAAAGTATCTGCCCAGCTTGTACTGCCTGTAAGCGGTCACGTGGAAAATATAGAACAACTGCTCAGATATTATAAGCACAGGCTGGAGTGGGATTTGCCGTCTGTGGGGATAGATAAGTTAGTCATAGCAGACGAGGGCATGGACGAGGTTACATGTGACATATGCAGAAAATTCTGCGAAAAAAATGACTGCATATGCCTTTTCAATCTGAAAAAAATTCACAGAGATACATAACAGCGGGCGGAGAAATATTTTCTCCGCCTTTTTAGCATGTCGATAAAGTCGACACGCTCTTGAGGGACAAACACAATCGCTGCGTGTACACTTGCTCTGTGATTTTTCCCCCAATACCCCCTTTTCATCGAAAAACTACTCCGCAAGCGGCAAAGCCGCCAGCTTACCGCTGTTTTTCTCTCGAAGAGTCACTGCGGCGGCACATGTCCGCCTTTGTGACAAAATTTTAAAAATTATGTTTTCGGCAGTCTGCAGCTGTGCGAACATAGGTTTACTTTTACGGCGTATCTGAGTATAATAGATGTTACGGTATATGTTGTTTTGAAAGGCGGGAGAAAAATGCAGGAAAAAGAATATATAAAGCTTGAGGGCTCGGTTGATGCAATAATCTTCCGCAGTGAGGAGACAGGCTATACTGTACTTGAGATGGAAACTGAGGACGACTATGTAACGGTAGTCGGAAGCATGATAGATGTAGAAGAGGGCGAGGAGCTGAGTGTTACAGGCTACTATACGGCTCACCCTGTCTATGGCACACAGTTTAAAGCGCGTCTGTGCGAGCGCAGACTGCCTGCAACTGCAAACGCGATATTAAAATATCTCTCCTCGGGGGCAATAAAGGGAATAGGTCCTGTGCTTGCAAAGAGGATTGTGTCGCATTTCGGCGACGAAACTCTTGAAATAATGGAAAAAGAGCCGCACCGACTGAGCGAGATAAGCGGAATTTCGCCCAAAAAGGCGGCGGAAATACAGACGGAGTATGAAAGACTTTTCGGAATAAGGCTTGTAATGCTGTTTTTGAGCAAGTTTAACTTAAATCCGGTTATGAGCGTAAAGATATGGCACAAATGGGGAATGCAGTCCGTTGATATTATAAAGGAAAACCCGTTTGCGCTGTGCTCGTTTGATATAGGAATGGACTTTGAGACCGCCGACGCGATAGCCAGAGAGCTGGGCTTTGAGTCCGACTGTAAAAACAGGCTGACAGCGGGAATAATACACACGCTACGATACAACACGAATAACGGTCATACCTGCCTGCCGCAGAAAAAGCTCTGCGAAAAGGCGGCGCTTTTGACAGGCATGGACGAATACAGCATACAGGAAATATGCGAAGAACTGTGCGATGAAAACGAGCTTGTGAGCGACAGTGTAAACTCGGTAAAGTATATATATCTTCCGCACCTCTATGCCGCTGAGACATATGTTGCGGGAAGAATACAGCTTATGCAGGGCGAATTTTTTAAGGCATATGCCGACGAGGAGCAAAAGCTGTCAGAACAGAGGGCGGTTGAGTGCCAGATAGACATTTTGGAGGAGGAAAACGGCTTTAAATATGCCACACTTCAAAAGAGTGCTATCATACAGGCGCTTACCGAGAATTTGTTTATTTTAACCGGAGGTCCCGGAACAGGAAAGACGACAACGATAAACGCTATGATAGAGCTTTTCAGCCGCAAGGGTGACGACGTTGCGCTGTGTGCGCCGACAGGACGTGCGGCAAAGAGAATGTCCGAGCTTACAGGCAAAAAGGCTCAGACTATACACAGGCTTTTAGAGGTGGATTTTACCGACTCTGAATCTTCGCTGAAATTTAAAAGAAACGAAAAAAATCCTCTCAAATGCGACGTTATAATAATAGATGAGATGTCAATGGTGGATATATGCCTGTTTGAGTCGCTTTTAAAGGCTATGAAGATGAGCTGTAAGCTCATTATGGTGGGAGATGCCGACCAGCTTCCTAGCGTTGGATGCGGAAATGTTTTAAGGGACCTTATCGACTGTAAAAAAATACCCACTGTGGAGCTCAGCGAGATATTCCGTCAGGCGGCGCAGAGCCTTATAGTAACTAATGCGCACAGGATTGTAAACGGCGAATATCCTGACTTAAGACAGCACGACAACGACTTTTTCTTTTTAAAGAGAGTGGACAACCCCACTGCTACACAGACGGTTGTGGATTTGTGCGTGTCGCGTCTGCCGTCAAGCTACGGCTTTTCAAGTATGTGGGATATACAGGTGCTGACGCCGTCAAGAAAAGGAGAGCTGGGCACATTTGAGCTCAACAGGCGCTTGCAGGAAGAGTTAAATCCTAAATCACCCGAAAAAAATGAGTTTGTCTTTAACGCCTCTGTGTTCAGAGAGGGCGACAAGGTCATGCAGATACGCAATAACTATGACATAGAGTGGAAAAAAGACGACGGTGAAAACGGCATGGGCGTGCTTAACGGCGATATAGGGCAGATAATCTCTATCGACAAGCAATCCCATACTATGAAAATACAGTTTGACGACAGATATGCAATATACAGCTTTGATATGGCTCAGGATATAGAGTTAAGCTATGCCTGTACAGTGCATAAAAGTCAGGGAAGCGAATTTGAAGCAGTTATAATCCCGCTTATGCGCCCGACAAACAGGCTGTACTTCAGAAATCTTTTATATACAGCCGTAACCCGTGCAAAAAAACTGCTCATAATAGTGGGAAACGAATATGCCGTAAAATATATGACGGACAATGTAAGAAAGACAAAGAGATATACCAATCTTGCAAGATTTATTACCGAGGCGGCACAGGACATACAGGCAAAATAGCTTTTTAAAGACCGATTTAGACAAAGAATTACATTCTTTGGGGGTATAATTGTTTTGGTAAAGCTCATTGGATATTTAATTGAGATTATCTTTCCGAAAAAATGCGCAGTTTGCGGAAAAATTATAACAGACGGCGCTTTGTGCGAAAGCTGTCTTGCAAAAATAAGGTTTATTAAGGATAAGCCTGATAATTCTCCTGATATTGCCGCGTTTGAGTATGACAGCGTATCATCTAAACTCATATATGGTTTTAAGTTTCGCGGGAAAAGGTATATTGCCGATGTTTTGTCGGAGTATATGGCGCAGAGATTAAGAGAATGTTTCGGCGACAGGCAGTTTTCGTGTATAACATACGTTCCTATGTCGGGCATATCCGAGCGCAGAAGAGGCTTTAACCAGTCTGAACTGCTCGCTTATAAGCTGTCGCAGAAGCTGGGTATCCCGTGTGAGGACATGCTTAAAAAGGTGAGGAAAAATAAAACTCAGCATACGCTTTCGGCTGATGAGCGCAGAAAGAATGTGCATGGGGTTTATGCCGTAAAGGATAAGGAAAAATGCAGGGGAAAATCCATTTTGCTTGTAGATGATGTGTTCACTACGGGCAGTACCGTAAGAGCGTGTCGTGACGAGCTTTTGAATGCGGGAGCTGTATATACGGCGTCTTTATGTGCGGCTAAGGCGATAGATTACGAGCACAGACGGTATGAAGCATAAACGGTTTGAAAAGATTAGAGAAAAAGTATATAATGTAATATGCGAAAAATTATTGTAAGTAAAATTTTTGACGTTTAATAAAAACGGTTTTTTGAAAGGAAGGAAAAATACATATGGCATCAGTTGTCGATATCGGAATAGATTTGGGTACAGCCTCTGTTATAGTCTGCCTTAAGGACGAGGGTATTGTACTTGAGGAGCCGAGCGTTGTGGCAATAAATACAGCCACAAAAGAGGTGCTCAGCGTAGGTGACGAGGCTTATAAAATGATAGGCAGAACACCTGATAAAATAAGAGCTGTAAGACCTTTGGAGGACGGAGTTATCTCCGACTACGAGCTCACCGAAAAGATGATAAAATATTTTATACGCAAGGTGTGCGGCAGAAATGTTATTAAGCCGAGAATTTGCCTTTGCGTTCCGTCGGGTATAACCGACGTTGAGAGCAGAGCTGTTGTTGAGGCAGCAGCGGCAGCGGGCGCAAGAAAGGTATTCCTGATAGAGGAGCCAGTTGCGGCAGCACTCGGAGCGGGTATAGATATATCCAAGCCGTGCGGACACATGATACTCGATATAGGCGGCGGTACTGCCGATATAGCTGTAATTTCACTCAACGGTATAGTTGTAAAGACATCTATAAAAATTGCGGGAAATGCCTTTGACGCCGCTATAATAAGAGCTATAAGGGACAATCATCAGCTTTTGATAGGAGAGAAAATGGCTGAAACCTTAAAGCGTGAGATAGGCACAGTTTACGGATTTGAAACAGAAAAAACTTATGACATAAAGGGCAGAAACCTGATTACAGGACTTCCGCAGAAGATAACTGTTACTTCAACGGAGATAAAAGAGGCTTTGGAGGAAAATACACTTCAGATACTCAGCGCACTGCATTCTGTAATTGAGCGCACACCGCCTGAGCTTGTAGGAGATATACATACAAACGGTATTCTTATGACAGGTGGCGGCTCCATGATACACGGACTTGACAAGCGTATTGAGGAAGCTACAAAGATAAAGGCAAGATTGGCTGAACAGCCTATCGAATCCGTTGCACTCGGTACAGCTCTTTCATTCTCAAGCATAGATGACCTTGCAGACGGCTTTACCAGTCCAGCAACATATAAATAAGTATAATTTAAA
>CALXEM010000046.1 GCA_944387335.1 uncultured Clostridia bacterium
CTCAGGACTCCAGTATGTGCGTACATCTGCAAATACGCTTGCAGTACCTGTGAGCAGTTTACCCAAAAGCATTGCAACACCGTTCATTGTATCGTTTTCAGTTGCCAGTATAAACGGCTCTTTTTTACCATCCCAGTTAAAGCTGGAATTTGTTATAGCCTCTGTAAAGTCGCCGTTAGGCAGCCAGTCTGTCCACATTCTCTGACCCTGGAATCCGCCGAGAATAGCATTTCTGCCCAAAGCTTCCTCGTGCCAGCCGATATTGTTGAGCTTGTCGTTGCCGAGCATGATATCGCGGCATATAAGAGTCATCTTTGTAACAAACTCCCACTCCTCAGCCTTTTTCTCATCAGAGTGTTTTTTCTCAGCAGGGTTCTTGTCAAAGCCCTCTTTGCAGTTTTCGCGAACCCATTTAATTGCGCGCTCATACTCGTCTTTATCATAGATTTCAAGGTGTATACGGCGCAAAATCTCAGTCATGTCAACCCATTCAGCGCGTATGCCGAGATATTTCTGGAAGAAATTAGCGTCACAATAGGAACCTGCAATACCCATAGCAACGGAGCCAAGGCCGACATAAGCTTTATTTCTCATCATTCCTACGGCTACTGCACAGCGTGCAAAACGAAGTATTTTTTCTGCAACGTCTTCAGGGATAGACGAGTCATCCATATCCTGTACGTCGTGACCGTAGATGGAGAATGCAGGCAGTCCGCGCTGTGCGTGAGCCGCCATAACGGCTGCAAGGTAAACAGCACCTGGACGCTCAGTTCCGTTAAAGCCCCATACAGCTTTGATTGTGAGAGGGTCGAGATCCATTGTCTCAGAGCCATAGCACCAGCACGGTGTTACCGAGAGAGTAGCACATACATTTTCACCTTTAAAGTATTCTGCGCAACGGGCAGCCTCAGCGCCGCCGCCTATTGTGCAAGGTGAGATAACGCACTCAACAGGAGCGCCGTCTGTGTATGTAAGCTGTGAGGAGATAAGCTCTGCGGCAGCTTTTGCCATACCCATCGTCTGGTTTTCAAGACCTTCTCTTACTCCGCCCCATCTTCCGTCGATAACAGGGCGAATACCTATTTTAGGATGATTCATAATTTTTTCCGCCTTTCATTATTTATATATTCATTAAAATTATTGTCAGATATTAAAGCAAAAAAGACCTTCACAAATGTATCACTACACTATGAAAGCCGCAGAAAAATTATACCGTTGTCTCAATCATTCAAGTACAGTGTAGCTTTTTTATTTTAAAAATGCAATAGTTTTAGAAAATTATTTTTTAGGAAATATAAATTTATCTTTAAATTTTTGAGTGAAACATTCGTCGGGCTCTTTGTCGGTTATAACATAGTCGACGGTGTCGACAGGGCATACCGTGCACAGATACGAATACGAAAATTTTGTGCTGTCGCACAGTAAAATGCGCTTTGATGCGCGTGAGAGCATAGTGCGTTTAAACGAAGCGGCTTCCTCTTCGGCGTCTGTTATACCTGCGTTTATGTCTATACCACGGCATGAGAAAAATGCGACGTCAGCGTAGTAGTTGTTGAGAGTTTGAGCTGCACTGTCGCCGAGCAGGGAGGAGTTATTTTTTACAAAACCGCCTGTAACTATGACGCGTGCGTCGGACAGCTCATTCAAAGCGGATATTGAGGCAAGTCCGTTTGTTATGACTGTTAAATCGCGGACATTTCCTAAATTCTTTGCTAAAACTGTTGTAGTAGTGCTTGAATCAAGCATTACCGAGGAGGAGTCCGAGACGAATCTTAACGCCAATGAGGCAATAATATCTTTTTTATCGGTGTTTATGCTGCTTCTTAAGAGAAAAGGCGTGTCTCTTGTGTTCATATCTTTTAAAGTAGCTCCGCCGCGTACTCGTATTATAAGTCCATCGCGTTCCATTTCAGCTAAATCGCGCCTGATGGTAGCAGGGCTTGCATAGAGTTTGGAGCAAAGACTCTGTATTGTTGCCGAGTCCTTTATTCTGAGTATTTCAAGAATTTGCTTTTGTCTTTCATATGAAATCATACTGTATGCACCTCTATGTATCGTTTGAGTGAATTTGATTATTTTTGATTGCAATTTATAAAAAACAACTGCTTACATTCAAATAATACGCCAACTATGGACGTTTTTGCAATAGAAATATATAATAAAGGCATAAATTTGCTGCAGAAAAAAGCAGTTTCAATCATTCACACTCAAAATTGCTTACAGCAGAAAGTATAACAGGTTTATTTTTATCATGGAAAAGGGGAAAAATCAATGACAGAGCATGAAGCAAGAGAAAAAATTACGTTTGTAGCACATCGTCTTTGGCAGATGGGCTGGGTAGCTTCCAATGACGGTAATATATCCGTAAAACTTGATGACAATACATTTATCACAACTCCGACAGGTGTCAGCAAGGCTATGATTACACCTGATATTCTCGTTAAAGCAGACGCTAACGGAAATATTATACAGGCAGCTGAGGGATATAAACCGTCATCTGAATTCCCAATGCACCTTATCTGCTACAAAGAGCGTCCTGACATCACAGCCGTAGTTCACGCACATCCTCCGACAGCAACAGGCTTTGCGATAGCAAATATACCGCTTGACCGCTACACAATGCCAGAGGCAATTCTTGCACTCGGCTCTGTTCCGATTGCAAAATACGGCACACCGTCAACACAGGAAGTACCTGATTCAGTAAAACCTTATCTGCCTGAGCACGATGTAATTTTACTGCAAAATCACGGAGCACTGTGCGTAGGCGTTGATTTGATGACAGCTTACTATAAGATGGAGACACTCGAGCTGTTTGCAAAGACAAGTCTTGTTGCAAGACAGTTAGGCGGCGAAAAAGAGCTTTCAAAACAGCAGATAGACGACTGTCTTAAACTCAGAGAGAAATTTAACATGAAAGGCCGTCACCCGGGCTTTAAGAGATACAGTGCAGAATAACAGCGCTTTATGGGAGTGAATAAAATGTCCGAACTAACTACAAATAAAAAAAGTGTGCTTGCGTTTGATTTCGGAGCATCCAGCGGACGCGCTATGCTGGCATCATACGAGGATGGTAAAATAAATCTTCGTGAAATACACCGATTTTCAAATGATTCCGTAAATGTATGCGGTACACTTTACTGGGATATACTCAGACTTTTCCATGAAATGAAACAGGGAATACTCAAAGCAAAACAGCTCGGCGGATTTGACAGTATCGGTATAGATACTTGGGGAGTTGATTTCGGACTTATCGACTCCGACGGAAAACTGCTCGAAAACCCTGTGCACTACCGTGATTCAAGAACAGACGGTATGGTTGAAGAAGTATTTAAAACAGTGGACAGAGACGAGCTTTACAAATCCACAGGAAATCAGATAATGGCTATAAATACTCTGTTCCAGCTTTATTCACTCAAAAAGAACCGTCCTGAAATATTAAACCGTGCTGATAAGCTTTTGTTTATTCCTGATTTGCTGGCATATTTTCTGACAGGTGAAAAGCACAGTGAATATACAATAGCGACAACCGCACAGCTTTTGTCCGCACAGACAGGCGACTGGAACAGAGAGCTTATGAAAAAGCTCGGACTGCCTGACAGTATTTTCTGCGATATAATCCAGCCGGGCAGCGTTCACGGTATGCTTAAAGCAGATATATGCGAAGAGCTTGGTGTAGATAGCGTACCTGTAATAGC
>CALXEM010000047.1 GCA_944387335.1 uncultured Clostridia bacterium
TCCGCCGTGGGAAAGAGAATCAAATCGTACCAATTTCAAGAGTTTGAAGGACTATGAGAGATATGAGAAATGGTCTAATGGATAATGTTAAATTTTATGAGAACGCAAAAAGGAGGAACACCAAAATGTATAAATACACCCCAATGTATAAATACACCATAATGTCAAACAAAACCGATACGGTATGTATTGCTTCAGACAACAACAGCTGCATAAGGAGCTATTCCCGTCAGGGGTACAGGATAACGGGGCGGGTAAAAAGCTATGCTAAACTTGCAGACGGCGGCGTTATCCGCATAAAAGAAAAAGCCGCGGAGCAGAGTCCGCGGCAGGGTACGATAATGCACCCTAACAACCAGCATTATTGTACCCCAAAACGGTGAGTTTGTCAAGAGTTTTTTTGGAGTATTTTATGGGAAAATATAGTAATGAGTTTAAAGAAAAAGTCATAGCGGATTATTTAGCCGGAATGCTGATCAATGAGATCGCTAACAAGTACGACATTAATTTAAGTACATTGAATAATTGGCGAAAGCAGGCGGGACTGCCCGGCAGGTACAAATCCTGTGAAAGCGAAGAGAAAACTACAAGAGCCGGATTTTATGATTGCGTGCATTATTGCAGTTGGAAACGGTGCGCAATTTTGGAAGAGGTCGTGTGCAGGACTAACGGCAAATGTACATTTTATGAGAAGGAGAAAAATTAAAAATCAAGGAGGATTCAACAATGGTAAAAATAAACCAGCTTGAAATAGAAAACGTAAAGCGCATCAAAGCGGTAAAAATAGAGCCGGCGCAAAATGGGCTTACTGTTATCGGCGGCAGGAACGGACAAGGAAAAACATCAGTGCTTGATTCGATAGCGTGGGCGTTGGGCGGTGAAAAATACAGACCGTCACAGGCAAAACGCAGCGATTCTGTCATACCGCCCATGCTGCATGTGGAGCTGTCAAACGGCTTGATAGTGGAGAGAAAGGGCAAGAACAGCGACCTTCCCCATGACAGAAACACTGTATGAAACGCTGAAAGAACGGAGACAAGAACCGGAGCTGTACATAGCGTCAAACAGGGAGGAACCTACCGAACCGCGCACTTTGCGGCAAGGCTATAGCAGTCGCTTAAAGAAATGGGGCATCGAATACATAAGACCGCACGATCTGCGGCACACGTTCGCTACCCGAGCGATCGAAAACGGAGTAGACCCTAAAACAGTGGCAGCGCTGCTCGGACACAGCAAATGTGATATAACCTTGGATGTCTACACCAATACGACAGACCGCATGCTGTCGAATGCGATCAAAAAAATGAATTAGATGCTTATATGAATAAAGCACGGAAGGAGTTTAAAATGAAGATAAAGACAAATGTCGATATTCCTACCGTCGATGATATCATAAAACTTCTGGAAAAATGCGCTTGCCGTATAGGACGACATGAGCTGCTTTCCGATATATTTGCCTGTTCTGCCATATGCATATCTAACCGAGTCGATAAAGCACACTTCAAAGAGCGTGAAGATATGTATCTGCGGATAATACGCAAGTACGATGAGCCCGACAGAATGCTCATAGCGGATGCATTCGCTATGATATACATACTGCTGGCGTCACAGATTGAGCATGGTTTTAACGACTATCTCGGAGAGCTGTATATGAAATCCGACACGCAGAACGCTAAAGCAGGGCAATTTTTCACACCGTATCACGCATCAAAGACATGCGCGGAAATGACTATAGACGGAGCACTTGTAAAAGAGCATGCGGAAAACAATAAAATACTGATACTGCATGAGCCCGCATGCGGCTCGGGAGGCATGATAATCGCGGCGGCAGACATCCTGCACAACAGATACCATTTCAATTATGCTCGGAATCTGTTCGTTGAATGCGGAGATATCGATGCAAGATGTGTACATATGACATATCTCCAGCTTTCTCTTGCGGGTATCCCTGCGGTCGTGTACCAAAGAGATGCCTTATCAATGCAGACATGGGCGCGTTGGGAGACACCGGCATATATCATGCAGTATCTGAGATTCAGAAACATAGGAGGTGATAAGATTGGCGCAGCTGATAGAGGTGTGGGATGAAATGAACTCAATGCTTGCAGGGTACAGCGCACAACAGATAAACCAATTGCGGGTGATACTGTTTTCAGTGCTCGGGAAATACGATTTAAGTAAAAAAGAAGAAAGCACAGAGCTTGTCGAATACAGCGACGAGCAAAAAGGATATAACATGTTTTTTGTAGCAAAACGTGTTGAAGGACTTTCAAAGAAAACTATGACCTACTACCGGGATACAATTGACAAGCTGCTGGCAACTGTTCAAAAGCCATTGAGCAAAATAACGACAGACGATTTGAGATGGTATCTTGCATACAGACAAGTCAAGCACAATGTCTCGTCAGTTACAACAGATAACGAGCGCAGAATATTTAGCAGCTTTTTCGGTTGGTTATCGAGCGAAGAGTACATACCGAAAGACATATGCAAGCCGTTAAAAAAAGTCAAGGCGCCCCAAAGAAAGAAAAAAGCTTTTACTGAAATAGAAATCCAAAAAATAAAGGACGGATGCATGAAACTGAACGGGGAACTTGCTTGTAAAAGAGCTATAGCTCTTGTGGAATTTTTACTGAGCACAGGCTGCCGAGTGGGAGAAATAACCCTGTTAAAGAAAAGCGATATTGACCTTGACGCACGAACGGCGTTGGTATTCGGTAAGGGAAGCAAAGAGCGGATAGTATATCTCAATCAAGTATCAAAAATGCGTTTGATGGAATACTGGGATGTATACAAAGACGAAAGCGAGTTTGCATTTGCGCCGCTGAAGAAAAGTTCTCAGAAGAATGTTACTGTATCCGGTTTGGAAACAATAATACGGAAGCTTGGGAAAATCTCCGGTGTGTCCGAATGCCATCCGCACAGATTCCGCCGGACATGCGCCACTATAGCGATAAAAAAGGGGATGTCGCTTATAGACGTACAGCGTATGCTTGGACATGAAAGTATGGACACCACAAAAATTTATCTTGATCTTGATGATACGGATTTGAGACATCAGCATGAAAAATATATGTGATGAGTTGCTTGGAAAATAAATCAAAATTATAGAAAAGAGGGACAGTAAAATGACAATAGGAGAATTGATAACAATCCTAAACCGCATGGACACAGCGGCGGAGGTCACTGTTGAGGACTGTGACGAAAATGAATTGCGGATAAGCGAAGTCAAGGAGATAGTTAATCATGTAAATGCCGGAAGCCGGGCGGTTATTGTGGCTGATTAGGAGGATTTTTTATGCTTAACATTTATGAAATAGACAAGGCGATATACGAGCTGATAGACGAAGAAACGGGCGAGATACGGGATTATGAAGCATTCGCGGCTCTTGCCATGGCAAGGACGCAGAAAATAGAGAACGCCGCCTGCTGGTATAAGAATTTGACAGCTGAGGCTAAGGCTTTGCGAGAGGAAGAAAAAGCACTTGCAGAGCGGCGCAAAAGAGCCGAGGGACGGGCGGAACATTTGAAAAAATACATAGAAAAGGCTCTTTCGGGAGAAAAGCTGAAAACAGCCCGGACGGAAATAAGCTACAGAAAATCTGTTGCAGTGGAGCCGGACAAGGAATTTACAGAGTGGGCGAGCGTAAGCGGACGGGATGAATTTTTGCGTTATCCGCCGCCCGAGGTGGACAAGACGGCTCTGAAAAAGGCACTTGAAACAGGGGAAAATATCCCCCATGCCGCTTTGGTACAAAGGAACAATATTATGATAAAGTGAGGTGTAAAAAGTGGAATTATACAAAAAGCTTGCAACGATACAGGCGGAGCTTAAAGCCCCGAAATCACAATACAACAGCTTTGGCGGATTCAATTACCGCAGCTGCGAGGATATTTTATCAGCATTCAAGCCGTTGGCGCAGAAATACGGGGTTACACTCATCCTGTCGGATGATGTTGTTGAATGCGGCGGAAAAAGCTTTATCAAAGCGGCGGCAACGCTTTTTAACACCGATAATGATGAGGTTATAGGCAATACGGGCTGGGCACAGATACCCGATTCCAAGAAGGGCATGGATGTATCTCAAATAACCGGAGCTGCTTCATCATACGCGAGAAAATACGCCCTAAACGGCTTATTTGCCATAGACGACACAAAGGACGCAGACGGCTTGCCGCCTGATGAGTCCACTCAAAACGGGGACGCTAAATATAAA
>CALXEM010000048.1 GCA_944387335.1 uncultured Clostridia bacterium
ACATATATGTAAACGTAATATCATCAAAAAAAGAACCCCGACTGAAAGTCGAGGTTCTTTAAAATCACTTTGATAACAAATTACTAAATATTAGAGCTCATTACCAAGTGTGATGTAGTTGTCGTAAACTTCCTGATAGAGAGCTACGAGGTCATTGATACCCATCTCAACGAGTTTGTTTCTGAAGTTCTCAAACTCAGAGAGTGGTGTCTGGCCAGTTGTGAAGGAGTACATCATCTCGTCTCTGTATGTTGTAAGAGGAGCAGAGAGGTCGTTCTTCTTAGATGTCTGGTCAGCATCAAATGTGAGGTTTGGTCTTGGATCCATAACAGCACCAACAGCTCTGTGCTCTTCCATAGCTTTGAGAGCTATAGGACCAGCACTCTTAAGAGCCTCGCCTTCCTCTGTCTCAAGGGAAGTCCACTCAGCACCAACACCGAGTTTTGTAAAGTCAATTGTACCGGATGGGTTAAGAGCTGTCTTAACGTTCTCGTTAAGAACTACATTACCCTTATCGTCATAGTTAAATGTCTCGCCTACTTTACCGTAGTTGATAACATCTGAACCTTCTTTAGAATATGTCCAGTCGATGAACTGAATGAGTTCGTCGATATACTCAGAATCGGAGTGAACAACTTTAAGTGTCTGGTAAACTCTCTTATAGCAGTCAGCTATACCATATTCCATACGTCCGCCTTCTGCCGGTGGAATTGTTGGAGCCCACATAAAGTCTGGGTTTGTCTGTTTACCGTTAGCTGTCATCTCATCGCACTCTGTCATATAGTTAAATGAGAACATCATCTTGTTGTTGAGGATTTTCTCCATGTACTGCTCATCAGAACATGTAGCCCACTCTGGATCAAGAAGACCGTTTGTGTAGCATTTGTTCATGAATGTGATCATATCCTCAAATCCATCTTTAAGAGGACCAGCAACGTATGTCTTGTTATCTGCTGGATCAAGGTAAGCCAAGTCAATCCAAGCGTCGAACTGATGTCCGATACCGTTAAAGAGTGTATTAGCACCCCATTTAGATCCCATAGGTGTGGAATCTGGATACTCTTCTTTACATTTTACAAGGAACTCATAGAGCTCATCGTGAGACTCGAATCTCTCACCGAATCCCCATTTCTCCATGAGGTCAGTTCTTGCAAGGTAAGACTCGTGGAGCATGTCGTATGTATAAACACGAGGAGCACCGTAGATGTTACCGTCTGTAGCTTTAAGTGTGAGGAATGCATCGCTATCGCTGTTCTCAAGAACTTTCTTAAGGTTAGGCATGTAGCCGTTCTTCATCTTCTCAGTCATGTTAACAAAAGCGCCCTCTGGACCATACTCTCTAGCAATAGCAGGGAGACGGAGAATGTGCATGTCTGGATAGTCGCCGCCTGCCATGATAGCACCCATCTTCTCATCATAAGATGTGAGAGGGATTGGCTGTGGCTGGAAGTAGATGTTTGTGATCTCACCTATCCACTGATAAGCCTCAGTATCAGCTGTGTATGTCTCATTTGTTCTGAGAGTCATTGTAGGATAAATAGGCTCGTCACTCATTTTTGCGTTTGCATAAAGCTCGCCGCCATCGTAATCAGGAACTTCATTACCACCGCTTGTGTCTCCGCCACCAGGTTTCTGGTTACAAGCAGCCATCAATGAACCAACCATAGCAACTGCGAGCATTGCGCTTACTACACGTTTTTTCATTTGCTTAAACCTCCATAAAAATTTCTTTTTAAGATTTTGGGTACTAAAATTTTCTTTACAAAATCGGCAGACCCTGTTAACCGAATATTCATAAAAAAAATTATAAAGTGTATCATTATGAGATACACAGTCCCTTTGCATGCTTTAATAATATCAAAACCTTTAATCATTTGCAAGCTTTTTTTATAATATTTCTCTAATTTTTTTATTTTTTTTATTAACGTACTGTAATAATTACACTAATTGTTGAACTTTACACCTTGAAAAACCCTGTGTTAATGCGCTTTTACGTAATTTATACGTCATGTATAAACTTTTAAAAAAAATAAATCATTTTTTAAACCGATTACAATATTTAACTTTAATTCTAAATATATCAATCACAAATTCATCATATTAACAAAACCTTATCATATTACCATCACTTTTTTTCCAATTTGCACTAATATACACTTGAAATACATAGAGCTTTTTTGTCTTAATTATTCATTTTTTAGTGAATATAATGTATAAATATAAATTTTTTATTGGGTTTAATAGTTAAATTTATTTACTGATTATTCACATATTTTGTTTTTAATAATTTAATAAAGTCTATATTTCTTAAAATATTTTTTAAATAAACCTCATCTTTATTTAAAACAAAACAACTAGCAACTTTATTAACCTCTACAACCTCAGTAGTTATTCTTTACCCTGTTTTATTTTTAATAATTATTTATATTGTAAGGTTACCTGTTTTAAATCTCAATATATATTATTTTTTAAAATGGAGTTTTATATTTTCAATATCTAAGTAAAGAAAAAAACCCGTGGACTCTAAGAGCCCACGGGTAAAATAAGTTTTGTAAATTTTTCTGTAAACTATTAACCTTTTACAGAACCGATCATAACACCCTTAACGAAGTATCTCTGGATAAACGGATAGATACAGATAACAGGGAGTGTTGTAATGATGATAGATGCTGCTTTAAGAGCCTCTGTAACGGAACGTTTTGCAAAATCCTCAAAACCGGAATCCTTATCAAGCTGCTCAGCACCTATAAGAATATTTCTCAAGATCATCTGAAGAGGATATTTGTCAGGGCTGTTCAAGTAAAGCAAAGCGTTGAAGAATGAGTTCCAGTGACGAACCATTGTGAACAGCGCGATTGTAGCCAAAACAGGTTTAGACAGCGGGAGAATAATGCTGAACAGAACTCTCCAGTCGTTTGCACCGTCGATATAAGCAGACTCGTGCAAGCTGTCCGGAATACCCTGGAAGAATGAACGGAAAATCATGATGTTGTATGCAGAAAGCGCACCAGGAAGAACCATTGCCCAGAGTGTATCAATGATGTGTAAGCTTCTGATAACAAGGAATGTAGGAATCATACCACCGTATACAAACATTGTTATCATATAGTAGAGGTTGAGGTATTTTCTTGATCTGAACTTAGCTACTGACAGCGGGAATGCTGTAAGAGAAGTTAGAGCAAGTGTAATTACAGTACCTACTACTGCGTAAATAATTGTGTTTTTATATGACATCCAGAAGTTTGGTGTCGTAATCATTTTGTTGTATGCCTCTGTACTGAAACCAACAGGGAGGAACACTACCTCACCGCGGAGAACTGCCTGAGGATCACTGATGGACAGTGAGATAACCAGGATAAAAGGATACAGCATGATAATATTTACAAACAACAGAATAATAGCAACGACTACTCTGAATATTTTGTCGCCTCTTGTTTCTTTCATTTAAAGACTGCCTCCTTTCATCTATTACCAGAGTCCCTCTCCGGACACCTTTCTTGCAATCGTATTTGCGATTACGAGAAGAGTCATGGAGATAACTGAGTTGAACAAGTCTACTGTAGCACCGAAGCTGTACTCACGTCCCTGAATACCACGACGATATACGTATGTAGACAGAACGTCTGCTGTTTCATATGTACCAGGGCTGTACATGAGGAATACTTTTTCGAAACCTACCTGTACAACGCTACCGATATTCATGATGAGGAGAACAAGGATTGTACCGGAAATTGCAGGGATTGTAACGTTTATAATCTTCTGCATCTTTGTAGCACCGTCGAGTGTAGCTGCCTCATAGAGAGTTGGGTCAACACCGGACAAAGCTGCAAGGTAAATAATACTGTTGTAACCTACTGTCTGCCAAATTGCGGAACCTACATACAGAGGTCTAAACCATCCAGGCTCATTGAAGAACAGGATTGTCTGTCCGCCCATAGCGTTGATGATCTGGTTAACAGGACCTGAACCTGAGAACATTGTTTTCATCAAGCTAACAACTACAACTGCAGAAATGAAGTATGGGAGATATGTAATTGTCTGTGTAACTTTCTTGTACATTCCGTCTTTGAGCTCGTTAAGCATAAGAGCGAGAATAATAGGAGCCGGGAATGTAAAGATGAATGTCCAGAAACCTGTAAGGAATGTGTTTCTGAGAAGACGTCCAAAGTATGGGTCTCCGAAGAATGATCTGAAGTGCTTAAGTCCAGCCCAGTCAGAACCCCAAATTCCTCTAAAGAGGTTGTAGTCTTTGAATGCGATGACAATACCGCCCATTGGCATATAGTTGAATATAAACATTACAACAACACCAATAACGGACATCCAAAGCAGATTTCTGTTCCTCTTCCAGTCATACAAAAAAGCATTTTCGCTAACTTTTTTGACATGCTTTACCTGGGCAGGAACAGAGGTGGTTGAATTTTTTTTGCCCATTGAGAAAATCCTCCTTAAACTTATTTTTTAATTTATTCTTATTTAAATTAACAATAAATTACCGTGATAAATTTGATTTAAAAGCTCCTGTTTTTGATTAAAAAACATCATTCATGTGTTTAGCTATATTGTACAAATATTTCCAAACAAGCTTCAAATCACCTTTTTAAAGTACACTTTATTTGTGAAATATCATAAAAAAAGCTTATGTTATATTGCTATTATATATCTATCCGACAGGATATGCAATACTTCAATTTAATTTTTTTAACAATTTGCACACTTTTAATTTATTTATTTAATAAAGTTTTAGAAGTTTTATAGCTTTAGTGTGCTGCGGACATTCTTTTATGCGGATTGCACAATAGAATGTAGCGACTTAGACAGTATAACATAATAATGGCTTAACGTAAATACTCATTTGTATATATTTTAGTCAAAATTTTAATTTTTCTGTCGTTTTATTATTCATTAAGACATTTTTTAAAGCTAAATCTTATAAATTATCAGAATATATTTAACTATTGAGTATTGTATATATTTTTGAGTACTATCTATCCTCCTGATGTATAATATGCCTGTCCTTTCATTAAAATTCTCAATTTCATATAAAAAGCGGACCAACTTAAAAAAATCGGTCCGCTTTTTATGTAAAATATCAATATATTTCCTTATTTATCCTTTTCAATCAGCATCTCTATTGCCTTGACTGCAGCCTCAATAGTCCTTGATGTGTCCATACTGACAATATCCTCAAGTCCTGCTTTCTTTCTCTCCTGATTCCACAACACATGCAGTATGCTGCCTGCACGTACGCGGCGAATGCCCGCTACCGTATAAATTGCCGCCGTCTCCATTTCAGACGCCAGACACCCGCTGTCTATATACGCCTGCCAGTTTGAAAGCAGTTTATCCTTTACCGGCATAGTTTCAGGGCTGTGCTGTCCGTAAAACGAGTCCTTTGACTGCACTACACCGATATGGCTGTTTATACCCAATCCGTCGCAGGCGTCCTTTAATGCACATATAACGTCAAAATCTGCAACAGCAGGATATTCTATCGGCATATATTCACGGCTTGTGCCCTCCATTCTCACCGCCGCCTGCGCAATCACAGCGTCTGAGCCGCACACTTTTAACTGCATGCCTCCGCATGTTCCAATGCGTATAAATGTGTCAACGCCGCATTTGATAAGCTCTTCCACGGCTATCGATGCAGACGGTCCGCCTATTCCGGTAGATGTTACAAGCACCTTTTGAGAGTTTATGTAACCCTCCCATGTTGTGAACTCACGGCGGCGGCATACAAACCGAGGATTATCCAAAAGCGACGCTATCTTCTCTACCCTGTCAGGATCACCGGGTATTATGGCGTATTTCGCACCGATGTTTTCTTCTAAACCTATATGATACTGCATTTCATCACCACCGTTTTCTGTTTAAATAAAGCTCTGAGCTGAAAAAGCCTCCGGCAAAAGCTCAGAGAACTTATACAATTTGTAATCTTCTTTATTTTTTATACAAATAACAGTAAAATCCTCGCCGCAGAACTCACTCATAACCTGTCTGCACGCACCACACGGCATACAGTATGTGTCTGATTTTAAATTCTCGTCCAAGCCAACTATCGCTATTGCAGAAAACTGCGGTTTAACATCATATGAGCTTATAGCCTTAAAAAAAGCAACTCTCTCAGCACAGCAGGTCATAGAATATGAACTGTTTTCTATATTACATCCTGTATATATTTTACCGTCACTGCACAAAAGTGCGGCGCCTACACTGTATTTTGAATAGGAAGAATATGCTCTCTTTGAAGCTTTATACGCCTCGTCAATTAGTCTGTCTATTGTCCTCTGCGACAGCTTCATCACTGTTCACCTCCGGCAATACCACTGGTTCAGTCGTCTTTTTATTTTCCTGAGCAATTTTAAACTGAATTGTTATCCTGAATATATCTCCATCTATATCAACGCTGAACTTTCCGTTTTGAACCTCAACAAAGCTTTTAGCTATTGCAAGTCCGAGGCCCGATCCCTCAGTTGTCCTTGAAGGATCACCTCTTACAAATCTTCTGACTATATCGTCACCTGAAAAGTCCATCTCATAGGAAGATACATTCTTAATGGTAAATATGGCTTCATCGTCCCGCTTATGTACCATTATATATATTCTCGTATTTTTAAGCGAATACTTTATGGCGTTCATCAAAAGATTTTCAAATACTCGGTAAAGCTTTTGTCCGTCCGCCATAATATATACAGGCTCATCCGGCAAAGAAAGACGTATTTCATTTGAACATGCGGCTATCTGCTCATCCATCTCAGCCATACACTGGTGTATGTGCTCTGATAGATTTAATCTCTGCATGTTGATGTCTATATTTCCGCTGTTCGCCTTTGCCACATCAAATAAGTCGAGCACCATAGCATTAAGCCTCATGGCTTTCTTATTTATTATGGCAACATACTCGTTTGCACAGTCAGGCGACAGCTTTTGCTCAAGCAAAAGGTCGGTATAATTTATAATGCTTGTCAGCGGGGTCTTTAAGTCGTGCGAAACATTTGTTATAAGCTCGACCTTCATGCGCTCGCTCTTTATTTTTTCCTCCAAGGACGCCTTCATATTCTTTTGAAGTACATTTATATTGTTTGCAAGCGGCTGCAAGAGATTTTCTCCGGGGAGCTTTAACTGCCTGTTTATATCTCCTGCGCTCATCAGCTCTATGTGCTCCATTATGGTGTCAATATCCTTTACCACCTGTGTGTAATCCTTTGCAAATCTTACCGACATGCCAAACATTATCATAAGTCCTATAAAGGCAATGATTACACTTAAAACAACAAAGTCAACAGATGACGTCAATACACCTACCGCAATTAAACATATTACAATCGCAGCGCAGGCAACTCCTGTCTTTACTATTACAAGCAGTCTTTCCTGCATTATTCGTCTGAAACCGTGCTCCTGATGTCTTCCGTTGATTGAGCGGTAAAGCGAGCGTCCGATTTTTAAAAGCGTTGTGATTATGTTTACTTTAAATATATCGAGTCCGTTGCTGAGCAAATCGCATAACTGAAAATAAGCCCAAAACAATACTATCGCCATATAAAACGCATGCACTGTGTCAAACGGCATTCTGTACATGAACATATACTGCCATTCAAGCAGGCTGAATACAATTAACGCTATTCCAAGTAAAGTTATTATCTTTATCTCTATCCATACTTTAATCAGTATAGCGCCTATTCTCGCCCTCATATATGTTCTGTATTTTGAGAATGCAGCCATAATTATAACAGCAGCTGACAATCCTAAAATTATCGGAGGCAGCATCTGCATCTGATGTTTTCCGTTGTCATAATAATTCCAACATTCATATACAGAACCATAGCCATAGCCTTTTAGCTTTTGCAGTTCACTTTGCGATGCAAAGGCTATTCCCATCTCTGTATCACGTCCTATGTCAACTCCGCCGTAGCTTCCGAAAAGGTTATATCTCAGCTTCCACTCATCGTCGTTAAATGTGTGTCCGTTTTTTACAGCTGTGGCTTTGCCGTCTGAAAAAACTATCGCCATTCCGTACAGTTCAGGAGAATTAAAATATTTATTTTTAAATTCCTCTAAAGAATTACAGTCACTGTTTTGATAAACAGTCTGCTCGTCTGTTTTTTTAACATAGTAAAAAAAGGTACCGTTGTTTTCTTCCAAAATCGAATTAAAATACTCCTGAGTCTGAGCATCGTAATTGTCATAATTGTAATACTCGTTATTAGATGCCAAATCATACACATTGCTTATCAGCATGTGTGCTGTATATCCAAATAGTTTTGTATCCATATATGAAGATGTAAGGTATCCGTTGAGTGCACCTACTATATATAAAGATACACTTATAAACAGAGCTCCTAAAACAAACAGCTTTATTATGACATAGCTTACTACCCTAGATCTTTTCAATTTTGTATCCAATACCCCATACCACCTTTAAATATTTAGGCTCTTTAGGATTTATCTCTATCTTTTCACGAATTCTTCTGATGTGTACGGCAACTGTATTTTCAGGCGCAAAGCTAGGCTCATTCCATGCGTTTTCATAAATTTGATCTATTGAAAACACTCTGCCCTGATGGCTCATTAAGAGCTCAAGTATTTTATACTCCATAGGCGTTATTTTTACAGGTTGTCCGTCAACTGTCAAAACCTTTGTATCAGTATCAAGTACCAGTCCGCCTGTCTTTAATATATTCGAGGCGTTGTCCTGATTTGCATAGTCGTTTAACACCGTATATCTTCTCAGCTGAGATTTTACTCTGGCTACGAGCTCCAACGGATTAAACGGCTTTGTGATGTAGTCGTCCGCGCCCAGGTTTATACCCAT
>CALXEM010000049.1 GCA_944387335.1 uncultured Clostridia bacterium
TTATACTGTTTTTTCTTTTTTTTTATTTTAGTGCTTGTCCTTTTTGAGATGATAGGCTAATATTAAACTGTTGTTAAATGTATGATAATTATATGTGAAGTTAAAAGAGGAAAACTATGGTTTTTAGTTTTTTTAAAGCGGCAAAGGCTTGCCGTTTGAATGTGATGTCAAAGTCAAAAGTAAAAACAAAAATAAATAGAGATAATCAAAAACAAAAACAGCGGCGGATAACCGTAATTTCTGCCGTTATGTTTTTGTTTTTTCTTTTTATACCGGTATGCGAAGAGAGCGTAAATATAAAGGGCAGTGTGTTTTATGATAATGTCTGCATATCCTCGTTCAGCGGTACACATACCGTGTCTGTCGGTACTTTCCTGAAAAAGAGCGGGAAAATTGACGTTTCGGATATTGAAAAATCCGATGCGGTTAAAGTTTATTCGGTACAGGAAAATTTTTATACAGTCGATTATGAAAACCCGATAAACACTAAACCGAAAACAAATTTGATTATTCCGGTGGGAAAACAAGCTCCGCCTGTTTTTTAAAATTAACTATATAAAAAATATAAAAGAGAAAATAACGGGATTTTTAGAGAGGAAAGATTATAAAGATGAAAATAACAGATGTATTTATGCTGTTCGGCGGATTGGCGCTGTTTTTATACGGAATGAAGATGATGAGCAACGGTCTCGAGGAGGCTGCGGGCAACAAGCTTAAAAAGATACTCGAAACACTTACATCAAACAGATTTCTCGCAGTTTTGGTAGGTGCAGGTATAACAGCGGTAATTCAGAGCTCATCTGCTACCACGGTAATGGTTGTAGGCTTTGTAAACTCAGGACTTATGCAGCTTTCACAAGCAGTAGGAGTTATAATGGGTGCGAATATCGGTACAACAGTTACAGGACTTCTCATAGCGCTCGATATAGGCGCGATTGCTCCTATCATTGCGTTTATCGGTGTCGTTCCGCTTGTGTTCTTTAAAAGCAAAAGAAGTAATTATATCGGACTCATAGTTGCAGGTCTCGGTATACTCTTTATAGGTATGGAGCTCATGGGCTCTGCCATGGAGCCTCTGCGTGACTCTGAGTTCTTCATCAATATGATGACAAACTTCAGCAATCCTCTGCTCGGAATATTGGCAGGTACTCTCTTTACAGCTGTAATTCAGAGCTCCTCTGCGTCTATCGGTATTCTTCAGACACTTGCAATGAGCGGGCTTATAGGTCTTGACAGCGCTGTATATGTGCTTTTTGGTCAGAACATCGGTACATGTATCACAGCGATATTTGCGTCAATCAGTGCCAACAGAAACGCCAAAAGAACAACCATTATTCACCTTATGTTCAACATAATCGGTACTGTTATATTCGTTACAATATGTTCGGTTCTTCCGTTTACAGACTGGATAAAGGAACTCGTGCCGAATAACCCATCTGCACAGATAGCTAATGTGCACATCATATTCAATGTTGTTACAACAATTATACTCTTCCCGTTCGGTTCACTTATGGCTAAGCTTGCAGTTAAGATTCTCCCTGAAAAAGAGGGCGAAAACAACGGCGAAATGAGCTTGCAGTTTGTAAATGACCACAGCATTGGTTCTACTGCAATCGCAATCGAGCAACTCAGAAATGAAGAGCAGAGAATGCTCGACATTGCAAGAAATAATGTAGAAGCTTCGTTTGACACACTGCTCACAATGGATACATCACGTCTTGAAGGATTAAATCAGAATGAGGAATACCTCGACTATCTCAATACGGAAATAACAAAGTATATCTCAAAGACATTCTCGTTTACAATGTCCTCTCAGGACTCACAGATAATCTACTCGCTTTTTGATATTTGTTCAAATATAGAGCGAATAGGAGACCACGCAACAAACATGGCTGAGTATGTATACATGCTCAAGGATAAAAAGCTGACACTTTCACAGAGAGCAAAGGACGAGCTCACTCAGATGCGTACAGTTACAATGCAGGCTTTGGGTGAAATTGATTTGTTTGCAGGTGAAAACAGCCTTGTTTCTCTGGGACATATCGAGCTCTTTGAAAAACAAATGGATGACTTTAAAGAGAAATTCAGATATAATCAGATAATGGAGATGAAGGAAAACACTACTCAGACAGAGATAAGTGTATTTTACAGTGAAATGCTTACCGATATTGAGCGTATACTTGACCATGCACTTAATATTGCACAGTCGCTCTGCGGAAGACAGGGAGAAAAAGTATAACATCCGTACTGTAAAATACATCTTTTGTCCGATGCTTTTAAAAAGGAGTTTTGAAAGATGGAAAGTGCTCAGAATAATGAAAAGAAATATGTAGGTGCCGTATTTTTTGACTATGACGGAACGCTGGTAGACGAGCAGGAAAAAATGTATGAGATGAGTGCTGTCACAAGACGAGATATAGAAGTTTTAAAGAGTAAAGGCTATCTGACTGCACTTGCAACAGGACGCCCTAAATGCTATATCCCAGACAATATGCCGTTTGACTGCTTTGTAACTACAAACGGCTCATATGCCGAAGTGGATTCAAAGACGGTATTTCATCAGACAGTGGAGCCTGCTTCGTTAAAAAGACTGCTTACTTTCTTTGAGGAGCACGATATAAACTATCTTTTGGAAACACAGGACAATGCTTATTGCTATAAATGGGACAAATACTTTGAGCACTTTGTCAATACGTTTAATATCAGCACAAAGAGAATTTTTACGATTGATAAGATGCCTGAGAACTGCCCTATAAGCAAGCTGAATATAATCTATGCCGAGCCTGAAATGATAAAGAGAGTAGATAAGCTTTTCGGCAGTGAATTTGAGTTTATGCTTCACAGAGGCAGTACAATTTCATGTGATATTTCCGTAAGGGGCATATCAAAGGCTACGGGTGTAAAGGCTGTTATAGACTATTTCGGAATTGATACGGAAAACACATACGCATTCGGCGACAACGACAATGATGCTGAAATGTTAAAAGCTGTGGGACACGGCATAGTTATGGAAAAGCACTCACGCTTGGCGGAGGAATGCGCCGAGTACATCACAAAAAGCGTAGTGCAGGAGGGTATACACCATGCGCTTGTGCACTACGGAATATTGTCGGAAAATTCAGAGTTACCTCTTGACATGGTAAAGCTCAAGGGTGTATGCAAGGACTATATATGGGGCTCTACTAGGTTAAAAACTGACTTTGGCAAAGTTTCCGGCAGCGAAAAAATAGCTGAGAGCTGGGAGCTCTCTGCGCACCGCGACGGACAGAGTGTAGTTGTCGGCGGAGAATATGACGGAAAAACACTGACAGAATATATTGACATGTGCTCGAAAAAATGCGGCAGAAGCATTTTAGGCACAAACTGTGAGCGCTTTGAGATGTTTCCTGTTTTAATAAAGCTCATAGACTCGGCTGATAAGCTGTCGGTACAAGTGCACCCTGATGACAAATATGCCTTGGAGCATGAAGGCGAGTACGGCAAGACCGAGATGTGGTATGTAATTGACTGCGAAAAGGACGCGTTTTTATATTTCGGCGTAAAAGAGCCTGTTTCAAAAGAGCTTTTAAAGGAAAAGATTGATAACGGAACGGTTGAGGAGCTTTTAAACCGAGTACCTGTCAAAAAGGGAGACAGCTTTTTTATACAGTCGGGTACACTTCATGCAATAGGTGCGGGAATACTTATATGCGAGGTTCAGCAGAACTCCAATACAACATACAGAGTATACGACTACAAGCGCAAGGATAAAAACGGAAAAGAGAGAGAACTGCATGTGGATAAGGCACTCAAAGTGGCTTCTCTTGAACCAAGCCAAAACAAAAAGCCGTACAGAATATCTAATACGGCTGTGCGTCTGTCCGAGTGCGATTATTTTACCGCAGATGTATATTCTTCCAATGATGAATGCACAATATCAGTAGACGAAAGCTCTTTTGTATCGATAGTTGTTACCGACGGTCAGGCACAGCTTTCACTCAATAATCAGAAATTGAGCGTTAAAAAAGGCGACAGCGTGTTTATACCTGCACAAAACGGCGACATAAAGGCTTTAGGTAAATTCGAGGCAATAGTCACAAGAGTTTAAATATATGCAGTTACATATGTAAAATCAGTGTTAATTCACTTGAGATTTGTATCATACTGTGTTCTAATTATAGTTATGATTAACCACATAGAGTATTGGAGTATAATTGATGAATTTAAAAAACTGCGTATATATCACAGTGATAACAAATAAGAAGTATTTGCCGGGAGTATTTGTACTCAACGAGTCATTAAAGGATGTGAACAGTAAATACAAATTAACTGCACTTTTGCCACGTAATAATAAAGATGAAGATCCGATAAAAGAAGCGCTTGCAAAATGGAATATACCTGTTTTGGAAGCGGATGAACTTGACGTAACGCATATGCTCAGCGGTGATAATAAAGACCATTACTGGGGTGAGACCTTTTTTAAGCTGAGAGCGGTGGGACTCGAACAGTTTGATAAAATAGTTCTTCTTGACAGCGATATGGTAGTGCTTAAAAATATCGACCATCTATTTACAAAACCGCATATGACAGCCTGTGCGGCGGGAAGATGTATAACTCCTGAATGGGTTCAGCTCAATTCCGGTACACTTGTAATAAAGCCTGATAAGAGCTTGGAGGATAAGCTTATTTCATGTATTCCGGCTACAATAAAGCGTAGGGAAGCTCAAGGCTACGGAGTGGGCGACCAAGATGTATTTCACGAGCTTTACCCAGATTGGCCTGAAAAGAAAGAACTTCATCTTTCTGAAGGATATAACGCTTTACGCAGAATTTGCGGCACTCTGTGCAGAGAATATATTAAAGGAGGATATGACGACGGCCTTTATATCGTTCACTTTATCGGTGTGAAAAAGCCGTGGGAATATACTCCATCTCATATTGCTAAGATATTATACCGGGGAGTTTGTCAGAAAAATTTTGCTGAATTTAAATCATATTTAAAATACAGAAGCTATCTTTTAAAGCTTGAGTGATGTTTTCTTGACTTTAGGTTAATATTGCTGTAAAATTAAATTTCGAGCAGACAAGGTGGCAGCGTGTACAATCCGAAAGGATGTGCATGAGGAAAGTCCGAGCTCCGCAGGGCAGGGATAGCTGCTAACGGCAGCCGGGGGCGACCTTAGGGAAAGTGCAACAGAGATATACCGCCGTGTTTTTACACGGTAAGGGTGGAAAGGCGAGGTAAGAGCTCACCAGCGCACAGGAGACTGTGCGGCTATGTAAACCCTATCCGGAGCAACACCGCAATGGAAACATATAACGGCGGCCCGTCGTGTTTCCGATTAGGTGGCTGGAGCTGCATGGCGACGTGCAGACGAGATAGATTGTCATCAAATACAGAACTCGGCTTACATGTCTGGTCGATAAGTTCCCGCGGCATTTTGTGTCACGGGAATTTTTATATTTAATATATTGACATTTATCTATATGTTGAATATAATATGTATAGATACTTATCTATATGAGGTGCGAAATGGAAATTGACGCAAAGAGAACTGCGATTATTTTTAAAGCGTTTTGTGATGAAAACAGAATACGCATATTGCAGCTTTTATCAACAGGAGAAAAGTGTGCGTGCAAGCTTTTGGAGGAGATAAATGTAACTCAACCGACGCTGTCGCACCATATGAAAATTTTATGTGATTCAAATGTTGTTGTTGGCAGAAAAGAGGGCAAATGGATGCACTATTCAATATCCGAAGAGGGTAAAGAGTATGCCATAAAGTGTTTAAAAGCCGTTACTTCGCCGAGCGAAAATACAGATACACAGCCGTGCTGTAAAAAGTGATTATCAGCACGGCTTATAAAAAGCCTTATATATAGATATATTTAAATATGACTATTGAATAAACACAATAAAAGGAGGATTCTATGCAGCTAATTGAAACAGTGTGGGATTTTTTTCAGAGCGAAGTTCTGGGAATGGCGTGGCTTAACCGAATTATAGGAGGACTTTTAAACTCAATAGGACTTGATACAACGGGACGTATAGGGGGAAGCGTGCAGTTCTTTTTGTACGATATAATTAAAATTATGGTTCTGCTCGGATTTTTAATTTTTATTATATCTTATATACAGAGCTATTTTCCGCCCGAGAGGACAAAAAAGATTTTGGGACGCTTTCACGGATTGGGTGCAAGGATAATTGCCGCTTTGCTTGGTACGGTAACGCCGTTCTGTTCGTGCTCGTCAATACCGCTGTTTATCGGATTTACAAGCGCGGGACTTCCTCTCGGCGTAACATTCTCGTTTTTGATTTCATCTCCGATGG
>CALXEM010000050.1 GCA_944387335.1 uncultured Clostridia bacterium
AAATGGCAAAGCTTACACCACAGGATATTAAAAGAGTAAAAGGAATGGGATTTCTCAAAAACACAACTAACGAAGGCTTTTCAATGCGCGTTATTACAAAAAACGGCGTTTTGACATCAGCTCAGTGGAAAAACCTTTCAGAGGTTGCTGAAAAATGGGGCGACGGTACAATCGCACTCACAACAAGACTTACAGCAGAGCTTCCGGGAATTAAATATGAGGATATTGAAACTGTACGTGAATACATTGCAAAAGAGGGCATGATAAGCGGCGGTACAGGCTCAAGAGTACGTCCTGTTGTTGCATGTAAAGGTACAGTTTGCCAGTACGGAAACTGCGACACACAGGGAATTGCAGAGAGAATACACGATAAATTCTTTGTTGAGTACTATGATGTTAAACTCCCTCACAAATTTAAAATTGCAGTAGGCGGCTGTCCTAACAACTGTGTAAAACCTGACCTCAACGATTTCGGTATCGTTGGTGTTACTGTTCCGAACTATGACGAGGACCTTTGCTCCGGATGTAAAAAATGTGCTATTCAGGCTACATGTCCTATGGACGCAATTTATTTTGAAGACGGCGTTATGCAGATAAATAAAGACAAATGCAACAACTGCGGAAGATGTGTTGGCAAATGCTATTTTGACGCTATCGAGGACGGAACAAAAGGCTTTGTTGTATATATAGGCGGACGCTGGGGTAAATTTGTACGCCGTGGTTCTAAACTTCCGGGTGTATTTACAGAAGAAGAAGTTATGAAGCTTATTGAAAAGACAATCCTTTTCTTCCGTGAGCAGGGAAAGACAGGCGAAAGACTTTCCAATATGCTTGACAGAATAGGCGAAGAAAAATTCTTCGAGGAAATTCTTAAAGATGATATACTCGACAGAAAACAGGAAATTCTTGACGCTCAGCTTCATGTAACAGGCGGCGCTTCCTGCTAAAAAACAGTAAAAATATACCTTGACACAATCTCCCTGAATTATATAATGGAGTTAATGATTACGGCTTTATTATATATTTTCAGGGAGGTTTATTTTTATGCCAAAACACAAGAACATACTCTACATACTTGCTGACCAACAGAGATTTGACACAATAAGCGCTTATGGAAAAAACGACATCTGCAAAACCCCTAACATTGACAGCTTAGCCGCTGACGGAATGAAGTTTACAAATGCGTTTACTCCGTCGGCCATCTGTGCGCCTTCAAGGGCAAGTGTTATGACCGGTCTTTATCCTCATAAACACGGCGTTATTGACAACAACACAGATTTAAAAGAGGGAATTCCTCTTTTGGCAGAATACATGCGTGACGCCGGATATTACTGCGGATATGCAGGAAAATGGCATGTTTCTCCAAGTAAAACACCTGTTGACTGCGGCTTTGAGGACGGAAAAGCTTTCATGGGCTATGGTTTCCCCGGAAGCGGCGTGTTTAAAAGCCTTGTGTTTAAAGCAGCACCAACAAACAAGCCGAATTACTATGAGGAATACTTAAAGGAAAACGGCTATTATCCTATAGATATATCCGAGTCGTTTATGGGCAACAATCCGAATTTACAAGTACAGGAAATGTATGCAAAGCACGACGGTCCTGTTGAGAGCACAATAGAATATTTTGTTGCGCATGAGACCTGCCGCCTGCTTGATAAAGCAAAAAATGACGATAGACCGTTTTTTATGTGGGCAAATTTCTGGGGACCTCATTCACCTAGTATTGTACCTGAGCCATATTACTCCATGTATGACCCGAATGAGATAAAAGAGCACCCAAGCTACAAGGAAACATTTGAGGATAAGCCATACGGCCATTACCTTACAGAAAAAATGTGGGGTCTCGGTGATTACGGCTGGGACGGCTTTGCACAAATAGCAGCCAGATATTACGGACACTGTACAATGATAGACGATATGGTCGGCATGATTATCGACAAACTGAAAGAAATAGGCGAGTATGAAAATACAATAATCGTATATACAGCTGATCACGGCGATTGTCTCGGCGCACATAAACTTATAGAAAAAGGCGCATTTACCTACGATGAAATTTACCGTATTCCAATGATAGTTCACGGAGCAGGAAAAAAGGACAATGATAGCTTTGTATATCTGCACGAGCTAATGCCGACAGCTTTAGATATTGCAAATATTCAACTTAAAGCACCTGTTGACGGAGAGAGCTTATTGCCGCTTATGAACGCAGAGGCAGAATCAAACGGCAGAGAAGAGATATTTGCAGAATACCACAACCATTTTTATGTAGCACGTCAGCGCATGATAAGAAACAGACGCTATCAGTTTACATTTAACGAAAGTGAACGCGGCGAGCTGTACGATTTTGAAAAAGACCCATATCAGCTCAAAAACGAATGCTACAACCCTGAGTATGCACAGATAAAGCATGAGCTTATAGATAAAATGGGTGAATATATGAATAAACTCAATGACCCGGCAAAAGGCTGGTTTAACCGCATTAAGGAATTTTATTGATACTAAAAAAACAAACGGAAGAGGATATAAAAAGCCTCTTTCGTTTGTTTTTTTACTTTATTTCACATCTATATTATCAATACAAAGTATAAAATTGATATACACTGTTTTATATAAACCGATAAACAACGCTTTAAACAAGGTAAATACTTGACAGATACAGTTAGAGAGAATATAATTTGCCTATAAGTATGTAAACCGTTTTCGTAAAGTGTCAAGGAGGTTTTATGAAATCCGGCGGAATTACAATTTCTCAAATAGCACAGCAGGCGGGAGTATCAAAGACGACTGTCTCACGTTATTTAAACGGAAAATATGAATATATGTCAGGCGAAACAAGGGATAAAATAGCAAGTATAATTGAGCTGACCGGTTACCGTCCAAACAGCGTTGCCAGAAGCCTTAAAAGCCAGAAAAGCATGCTCATAGGGCTTGTGGTAGCCGATATTGAAAGTCCTTTTTCGTCAGCTGCTATAAAGAGTATCGGCGACGTTATGAACAGAGCAGGATACAATGTTGTAATAGCCAATTCTGACAACAGCTATGAAAAAGAATGTGACGCAATAACCTCTTTAATTCATCAGCAAACTGACGGACTTATAATAAACACTGCAAGCTACGATAATCCCTTTATTAAAAAGTTGGCTGAAAGTAAAACTCCGATAGTGCTTTTGGACAGACAGATAAACTCGCTTGAACTTGACTGCGTTTCGATTGAAAATACAGACTCTATAAACCGTGCCATACAGCATTTAAAAAGCTCGGGATATGGCAGAATTGCTCTTTTCACTGAATCCTATGACACTGTATCACCGAGAATGGAAAGGCGCAGCGCATTTTTAACCTGCGGCGGAGACGATGTATACACAGTCGATACATCTAATCCTCAAAGCATTGAAAACGCTGTATGCAAATTGATGACGCTTTCCCGCAACGACAGCGCTCCGCCGGCTATAATTGCATCTAACGGCGTTACAACTGTAAACTGCGTAAAAGCTATACGAGATTTGAATCTTAAAATGCCGTATGATTTGGGACTGTGCGGATACGACGACTGGGGCAAGCTCACCGAAATGGGATTTGCCGACTTTATAGATGTAGGTATAACCACATTTGCCGCCGATGTATCAAAAGTCGGAGAAAAAGCGGCGGAAATGCTGCTTAAAAGAATGAACACATCCGATAAAATATCTGATAGTGCAAGAACAGTTTTGATACCTACAACGCTTATTAAAAGAAAAAGTACTGATTTAAAAATACAGACAGAAAGGTGAAACAAAAATGTCAAAGGGAATTATGCTCATAGGAGAACCTATGATATTATTTATGGCAAACAGCGAGGGAAACCTTGAGGATATATCTGAATATTCGGTTTCAGTCGCAGGAGCAGAGTTAAATGTGGCGATAGGCCTTACACGACTGGGACACAAGGCCGCTTACATGACAAAATTGGGCAACGACCCATTCGGAAAGAGAATTGTGTCATCTTTAAATCAAAACGGAATTTCAAGCGAATTTGTGACATATTCATCTGAAAATCCGACAGGCTTTATGCTCAAAGCTATGACAAGTGAGGGAGACCCTCAAATATGCTATTTCCGCAAAAATTCAGCTGCCTCCACCATAAGCGAAAGCGATATTGAAAATGTGGATTTTTCAAAATACGGTTATCTTCACATCACAGGCATACTACCTGCTTTAACTCAGAGTACCAGAAAAGCCACATTCCGTCTTATAGAAAAGGCAAAAGAAAACGGCGTATATATCTCGTTTGACCCGAATTTGCGTCCTCAGCTTTGGGAAAACAAAGAGACTATGATTGAAGTTATAAACAAGCTCGCTTCACAGGCAGATATAGTATTCCCTGGTGTAGCAGAAGGCGAAATTTTAATGGGCAGCCGTGAGCCTGAAAAAATAGGTGAATTTTATCTCTCACTCGGTGCTAAGGCGGTTGTAACCAAGGTCGGAAGCCGTGGTGCAGTTTTGACAACCGAAAACGGCAGCACCTTTATAGAGGGATTTAAAGTCGATAAAGTAGTTGATACAGTGGGAGCAGGCGATGGCTTTGCAGCAGGAACTCTCAGCGGAATAATGGAGGGGATAGGCCTTGCCGAGAGCGTCAAAAGAGGTAATGCCGTAGGCGCGATACAGGTAACACATCGTTCCGACAACGAGGGACTTCCTACAAGAGATGAGCTCGCACATTTCATGGGCAAAAATACACTTTAATTTTTTGAAAGGCAGGAATTTTATCATGGGTAAAATAACAGACAAAATATTTAATATAGGTTTAGTACCGCTGGTTGTCCTTGACGATGCATCGGATGCAGTCGATTTTGCAAAAGCGCTTGTAAAGGGTTCTATTCCGATAGCCGAGGTAACATTCCGTACCTCAGCCGCTGTTGATACAATAAAAGCTATGGCAGAAAATGTGCCAGAAATAATAGTCGGTGCAGGCACTGTACACACAGTACAGCAGGCAAAGGACGCCGTAAATGCAGGCGCACAGTTTATTGTAACGCCGGGATTTAACTGCGATGTAGTAAAATGGTGTGTGGAAAATGACGTTGAGGTACTTCCGGGTACAGTTTCTCCGGCAGACTTGGAGCTTGCTCTTTCGTTCGGACTTAAAAACTGCAAGTTCTTCCCGGCGGAGGCATACGGCGGCGTCAAGACATTGAAAGCTCTCGCTGGACCTTACAGCGGTATAAAATTTATGCCGACAGGCGGTGTAAACGAGAACAATATGAGAGAATAT
>CALXEM010000051.1 GCA_944387335.1 uncultured Clostridia bacterium
GACATAAGCGGAATGTCAAGCAGTGAAATTTTAGCGCTCAACCGTGATATAAACTTAGGAAAAACCATAAGCATTAACTACGGTGACTATGCGTGGGCTGCAGTTACTGACAAAATAAAATGGATGGCTTCAGACAGCTCAGTTGCCAGCATAAACTATCAGCAGGGCGGATTGTATGACAGCATAGAAAATTACAGTTATACAACATACCGTCCGTCTGAAAACTTTATTTTATCGGGATTAAAAGACGGTCAGACAACTATAACGGCAGTACACGATGCAACGGGAATGACATCTGCCGTAAATGTAACCGTAGAAACATTAAAAGACAAGCTGTATATTTTCCAGGTTTCTCCGAAAACCAAAACAGAGGTTTTATATACAGACAAAAACGGTGAACAAAAAACCGTCTACACCGATGAAAACGGCGCGCTCGCATTATATGAGCCAAACGGAATAAAGGGAGATGTATCTTTAAAATCCGAATATAACGGAAAAACTTATATAGGTACATTTGTAAACGGAACTCTGGAGTCGGGTGAGGAAGACGCCTCAAAGATGGGGCTTTATCCTGTAAACAATATAAAACTGCGTGAGCCGGCTAATTTAGAGTTTTATTTGAAAAAGCCGGATGGCACTCCTTATACGGGAGAGCTTACATACAGAGGCGGAGTTTATAAAAACGGAGAATACTGCCAGCCGTCGGAAATTTCAGGTGAAGGTCAAACAGTCACAATAGGCAATGACGGTAAACTCAATATTCAAATGGATGTGACGAAATTCTGGGTTCAAGGAAATCAGACAGAATTAAAAGCAACAGATGAACTGGAGTTTGTATTTGAAGTTATATTCCCTGACAATACCTATCAGCCTGTTTTGCTGACGCAGAACAGCCGTTTAAACAGCGATGACTTGATAAGTACGGCAGCAGCTTCATGCACTTTGACTGAGGCACAGGAAAAAACTGCATTTATTGCAAAACAAACTTACAGCAACGGTGTCGAAGGGGCTGTGGAAAAAGATATTCTCGGCTATTCCGGAAAATTCGGACCTAATGCCAATATGGATAACATACAGCTTACTACAACTGTACTGTGGTGGGGTGAAGATACAGAAGAATTTGCCGATGCAAGTGTGAAGCTGAAGGATGAGTTCGGAACAGTTCCGACAGGACAAAGCTATAAGACATTCAAATATCCGTTTGGAACAATGCTTGTCACAGAGCATACTCAGCTGTTGAATAAAGACACAATATGGATGAATGAAAAATACAGCAGAGGTATTCAGTATCAGTTAAATAAAAATGAATCCGAGCAGTACAAAACACTTCCTATTTCGTTCAGAGTAGTAAATTTGCTCAATGCTCCAAAGGTAGAAGCTGAAAACAGTGGAACAACATCGATTTTAGTTACGTTAAAGGACAGCATGGTTGTTGACGGAGGCTCAATGAGTCTGGGAGACAGCTTTATCGGAGCGGGACTTAACGTATTGGAGGCAACAAGCTTTTCTCTTCCGTTTTTCACCATGCAGATTTCCGCAACTGAGGACCCTACCTGCTTTAATGTGCTGATTGAAGCAGGAAAGGGAAATGTTGATGATATATATGTTCAGGACTACAACGAAGATGAAAACGGCGGTGAAGATTTCAGCTACACACCTGGACTTTCAGAAGTTCGTTCAATGCTGAAAGGCGAATATCTGAAAGAACAGGAAGCCGAGCTTAAAGAAAAAGCAAATAAAAACAAATACGGTGACGGAAGTCTTCTATACAACGTTACCGGATATTATGAGGGACAGGTAGTATATAACTACGAAAAAGGCAAATGGGAAACCATTATACAGACAGGCGGATTTAATGTAGGCGGCGGATATGGCTATCAGTGGACATATAATTCGTCGGTAGGTCCTATACCTGTTACCGCAGAATTAGGTTTAGGTGCGGCTGTCTCTGTTGACTTTAATGTAAAGGCACTTTATGAGGAGCGCACATATAACAATGAGCTACTTGAGTGGAAAGATTCAGTAAGCAGCGACTATGTTACAGACTATCTCAGTACTCTGCGTTTGTATGCGTATATGAATGCATTCGGAGGACTTGGATTTGACTATTCGGTAGTAGCTTTGAAAATAGGTCTTTTTGGCCAAATAGGTCTGGATAATCAGAATACATGGCTAAACCGAGAGTATTTAAAAAATGAGAGCTTAAGAAAATTAAACGGACAGTCACTGACTTTGGCTGGTCAAGTCGGAATACGCTTTTACGCTAAATTCCTGTTTATCAGTTACGAAAAAATACTTGCGTCTGCGTATTACTCAAAGACATGGATTTATAATAACTGGGATAAGATTTACGATTATTGGGAAAAGACAACAGGCGGAAAGCTTGATGATGACAACATTATGCAGGCAGCTGCCGCATATATGATTGCAAATCCTCAGCTTATTACCCTTTCGGATACAGCCGCTGTTGAGAACAGAGATTACCTCTCCTACGCTGACAGAACATGGAACAGCAATACCGATGTATCGTTCTTTGCGCTTGATGACGAAAATAAAGCGCCGGCTGAGCTTCAGACAAACGCATATCCTCATGCTAATCCTAAATTGACAGATGACGGAAAAATGTTTGTCTATTTATCGGATTCATCAAGTACGGATGTAGAAAAGACCTCTGCAAGCTATGCTGTTTACAGCGGCAGCGGTTATAAAGATTTCGGTCCTATTCCTAAAGCAGGTACAGGATACGGCGATTCGGGACTGAATGTTTCCGGAACAGGCGACTATGCCGCGGCTGTTTGGGTAGAGCAGAAAGCTTCAATAGATAAAGACGCCGGAGATACAATTACATCTGCGGAACAGGCTCAGCGGGCAAACGGTGCTGAGATAGCTGCTTCGATATATCAAAACGGAAGCAGGACTACAAAGAGACATACTGATAATACAACGACCGAGTAGGCCCCGGTTGTATCGGTGAGCGATGAGA
>CALXEM010000052.1 GCA_944387335.1 uncultured Clostridia bacterium
TTCTGTTGTGCTCAGTTCATCTGACTGTTCTATAAAGTCCCTGCTCATAAGATAGGTTATAGCCGTCATCGTCCTCGGATAATCGCTACCCCACATGAGCTTGTCTATTCCGCAGATGTCTGCGACCTTTCTTATAGCCTTTATTGCTGACGGATAAGGGTAATATTCCTTGTGAAACAGCCACGTTATTCCGCCGCTTTCTATGTAGACATTTTTGTTTTTGGCAAGCTCAATCTGTTTTTCCCAGTTGTTTGTTGTAACCATTCCGAAATGTCCGATTGCAATTCTCAAATCAGGCAGAATATCTATAATTTTTTGAAGTGCGTCTGTCTGCAAATCGCCGTCAGCCATATCGATAGAGATAAATTTATCGAGTCTGTCCGCCTGTTTAAAAATTTCGATGTGATTTAAAAGGTTTTGGTCGGAGAGTCTGCCCGCGCAGATTTTAATCCCGTCAAACTGCGCTATCCACTCGTCGACTATCGGCTTTTCCTCATAAAGACAGCAGATTTTCATGCGTCCGCCGTACTTTTTTCGGCACTCCAAGAGATAGCTGTCCTGATTGCCGTCGATATACTCCTGCGTCACAACGCAGCCACTTACCTGAGCATAGTCCATGTTTGACATCAGCATCTCGGCGGTGTTTCTGCCGTCTGTCATGTAGGCGGGCATCATCTGCCTGAGTTCTCCTCCAAAGTCACATCTGCCGCCACTAAGCGCTGTTACAGGCTTGTCATTTACTTTTCCGCTCAGTTTATCCCACAAGTGTACATGTGCGTCAATTATCATACAGCGTCTCTCCGTTTATAAAATTAAAGCTATACCGTCTCTCATCTTCTTGATTCATTATACAATTCATGGTACGATTATTATACGTTAACACACGACAAAAAAGGTTAAATCATGTCCGATAAGCGTACCTTTTTCGGAGGATTTTCATTATGAAAAACGATAATTTAAACATCAATTTTTCAATCGGCGGCTATAAAATAAGCATTTTAAAATTCTCATATGAGTGTCAGACATGGAATATCCCGTCCCATTCACACAGCTCAAACAGTTATGAGATACACTATATTCCTCAGGGCAAGGGTACTTTAATAAGCGGCTCTAAATCATATGAGCTGTATCAAAATGTGCTGTACACCACAGGGCCGTATGTTGAGCACGAGCAAATTTCTGATTTAAACGAGCCTGTTTTTGAGTACTGTATTTATTTAAAAATTGAAGAGAGTGCAAAATCCGGTGCGTCAGACGAAAAAGATTTACTTCGTCCATTTATAAATTATCCGTTTTGGTATGGGCTCGATAAAACAAATTTAAAGTATATTTTAGAAGAGATTTACCGTGAATTTTCATCTCCGGACACCGCGGCTAAGCTCATGCTTAAATCTCTGTTCATGCAGTTTATGGTGAGCATGCTCAGGAATTATAATCAAACCTCAAAGGCGGCGATAGACTCAATCCCTATTCCGTTAGTCAAAGCGTATATACTCATAGAAGATAGCTTTTTATACGAATACGACACCATTACTCTTGAGGAGCTAGCAAAGCGGCTCGGTGTAAGTCAGCGTCAGGCAAGCCGTATTCTGTATAACAGGTATGGACAAAATTTCACCCAAAAAAGGACTGCCGCACGAATGGCGGCGGCATCTACATTTCTGCGTGAGACAAAGCTTTCGGTAACTCAAATATCAAATAAACTCGGTTATTCATGCCCGAATCACTTTCACAATGCATTTAAAAAATATTACAATATGACTGCAACAAGCTACCGCAGAAAATATGCCGATAATTTAAATATTTAAAAAAATACCCGCAATGCTTTAAAACATTGCGGGTTTATTTTATCTTTCTAGCTCCAGTACACAGGCGCTGTACTGCGCTATCTTACTGATATCTCCGTATATAACTCTCTTTACCGAATATCCGTTTTGAAGCGTTATTTGCGGGTCGAGTACTTTATCGGAATAATTTACTATAACGGCATAAACGCTGTTATCCTTGTAATGGAAAGTAACTCCGACTCGGTCGCTTTTGCACACAAACGGCTTTTTATCAAGTATGCCTTTAAACACCGTTCGGTAAATTTCATGTAAGTTGTTGTCAAAGCCATTGAGCGCTTTAATGAGCGATTCCTCAAGCGGTGCGTTAAGGTAAAATACATTTCCTTTACTGAACTTATTTTCAGAGATAAGCGGCTGAGATTCTTCAGAACATATTACATTTGCCGAAACAGCTTTAACTGTATACTTTTTATTTCGTTTGATAGACAGCTCTTTTCCGTTTAAATAAACATTTACAAGTGAGTCGTCGAGCTGACTGTCGATTATTTTAAGTCCCGTTAATTCCGAAAACTCCGTTAAAAAACCGTCTGACATCGAGATATACAAATCTGCGCCGTTTTTTACCTTGTCCTTTAAATCGTCGTAAATGCTCTTATTCATAACGAGGTGCCCTTTAACCGACGTCAAAAGATATGCTTTAGCTTCAGGCACGTTTTTATCGGCATATGCAAACTTTATGTTCAGTCCCGCCTGCTTTGCGAGTATATATGTCGTATACGCTATTCCCCACTGATCCTGGTCCCTTGTCAGTATGCAAACAGCGTCCGTTTCTGCTTTCGGCAGAGTTATATCCAGATTGTCAAGAAAACCTTTAAACTCTCCCATCGCCAAAAGAGCAGGTTTAGGGTTTCGCTTGTTGTCGGTAAGTCCGAGCTCTCGCTCACACATCGCCCAATCATACGGCGCGTGCGTAAAGGTATTCTGGTCGCTTGAGCACCACCACAGCACACCCATAGAGCCATTTGCCCAGTTTGAAAATAGATTTGCCTTTATAAAACCTGCCGCGACCTCGTCACTGCACACCATAGGCCCCATTGTGCCTGTTTCCTCAACAAGGCACAGCTTTTCTCCGACAGAGGAATAGTACACCGTCTGTGCAGTGGCGTGCATTAGCGTTCTGACAGAGGCTATCTTATCGTTTGAGCAGTGCTCCACCCAAAGCGGATACGGGTGAGTAGTAAGAATATCTGTCGTCTGCGCCTGGTCGGATATGCGCCATATTCCCTGAGGTTCAAGTCCGTGCATGCCTGAAACTACGGGACGTGTGCTGTCCTGCGCGCGTATCGCATTTGAGATAATGTTCGCCCAGCAAAATGCCTCATCACGCGACTGTGCCATTGAAAGATTGTTGCACTCGTTTCCCAAATCCCACGCAAAAATATTCTTGATATGCTTTGTATATTTCACAAAACCACTGACATATTTCTGCTCAAATATCAGCGCTTCAGGGTCGGAAAATAGATTTTTGTCATTTAACACATCAGGTATAAACAGGCGAC
>CALXEM010000053.1 GCA_944387335.1 uncultured Clostridia bacterium
CTATATCTGCAACACCGCTTACTATCAATAAACGCCTGTCCTCCATGATGAGATTATGAGGTTTTTTCAGCATAGTTTTTTCTTCATTGATCATTTTCACGAGCACCTCTCAGTCAAGATATTTTTAAACAAATAATTTATATCTGTTGAGAGTATATGCTGTGCCGTTAAAGTTTATTCCAATACAGTATAATTAGCCGCAGCGTCAGCTTTAGTAGCGTGCTCGCTTACTTTTACTACCTTAACCTTAAGCGGCTTTGTACCCATGTTAATCTCTATTATATCGTTTTCCTTGACGTCATAGGAAGCTCTTGCAACCTTGCCGTTTACAACAATTCTGCCTGCGTCGCACGCTTCATTTGCTATTGTACGTCTTTTTATAAGTCTTGTTACTTTGAGATATTTATCCAGTCTCATATCTATAAACGTTATCCTTTCTTTAAAAATACGAAAAAGGGACCTCTGCGCATACGCTGCCGAAAAAGCTCGGTCAGTTTTCACAGAAGTCCCCTCAATTTTAAAAGTTAAATCTTATTTGGAAACTGCATCTTTAAGAGCTTTACCTGCTTTGAAAGAAGGAAGCTTAGAAGCAGCAATAACGATTTCCTCTTTTGTTCTTGGGTTGATACCTTTTCTCTCGCCACGCTCTTTAACTTCAAATGTACCAAAGCCTACGAGCTGTACTTTATCACCATTAGCAAGAGCCTCTGTGATTGCCTCAACAACTGCGGATACAGCTTTCTCGCTGTCCTTTTTTGAGAGTTCGGATTTCTGAGCTACTGCAGCTACCAATTCTGTCTTTGTCATTTTATTTTTCCTCCATTTATTTTTCTCTTTTATTATTACAGATTGAATCTGTTATAAACACAATGTTATTTTGATTTTTTTGCCTCGTCCCACAGCTCATCGAGCACTTCCATACCGGCTGACTTCATATCAATATTTCTCTGAGCAGCCAACTGCTCCACTTTTTCAAAGCGTGAGATAAACTTATCGCATGAATTATACAAGCTCTGTTCGGCGTCTGTCTTTAAAAATCTTGATACATTTACAACCGAGAATAAAAGGTCTCCCAATTCCTCGGATATATCCTCCTTAGAGCCGCTTGATACAGCCTCTTTAAGCTCTACAAGCTCTCTGTCTATACAAGGCATTACTTCATCAAGGTCTTTAAAATCAAAGCCTGCTCTGGCTGCCCTGTGCTGTATCTTCTCGCTTCTCATCAAAGCAGGAAGCAGCTTTGGAACACTTTTCAGAGAATCAGTATATGTTTCCTGATGCTTCTCCTGTTTTTTTATTGCGTCCCAATTTTCGAGCACCTTGTCGGAAGTATCCGCACTTACATCGGCAAATATGTGAGGATGTCTTATTATCAGCTTTTTGCAAACTCCGTCGCACACGTCGGAAAAGTCAAAATGCTCTCTCTCCTTCTCCATCTGTGCGTGAAAGATAACCTGAAGCAGCACATCGCCCAGTTCCTCTTTCATAAGAGCTGTATCGTCAGCATCAATAGCCTCGACAACTTCATAGGTCTCCTCAATGAAGTTTTTTCTTATAGACGAGTGCGTCTGCTCCCTGTCCCAAGGGCATCCGTTTTCTCCCCTCAAAATTTTCATAATTTCAAGAAGGTCATCTATTGAGTACTTATCTTTTCTGTCAAAGCTAACTGCCATTTTAAATCATCCTTCTGTAAATAATTGCATATACAGCGCGACACTACTTATATTAACCTATAAGGCCTCTTTTTTCAAGTATTTTTGCAATTTTTTCGCCTTTTGGCAGCATCATAACGTCATCTTTGGCAATACCCTTTATAATCAATATAACTACTGCATAAACAAGAGCACCTATTCCTATGCAAATTACTGTTGAAATTTTCAAAGGTATAACCTTTGACATTAAACCGTATGATGCCCATGCCGACAACGCACACATTGAACCGGCTAAAAGCGGTTTTACAAAAATGCTAATGTAGTTAAGTTCAATCTGAGCTGACTTAACAAGCGTTATAAGTGAAGCTACAACTATAAATCCGTAGCAAGCAACTGTACCGTAAGGTGCACTCTGTATATTTACAGACGGAATTGCAACAAAAATAAAGTTAATTATAAGCTTCAAAGAACCGCCTATAAGCATAAAGCGTACAGGTGCTTTCTCCTGACCTATTGCCTGTAAAATACTGTTTATCGGCGTTGTCATTGATACAAATATTACAGCAATGCCGAGCACTCTTAGCATAGGTGTGGCAATGGCAACCTCATCCGGCTTCGACGCAAACAAAAGGGACAAAATAGGTCCGCTGATTGCAAAAAGCGCAAGTCCGGCAGGAATTGCCAAAAGCGCAGTTATTCTAAGTACGCTTTCAATGTTTTTCTTTGTCTCCTTTATGTTCCTTACAGACCATGCCGACGCAACATTCGGCAAAGCACTTATTCCGAATGTGGTGGTTATTGCAGGAACAAGGTTAAATACCGTAAGTGCTGCATTGTATGAGCCATACAGATAGTTCGGTATATCGCTCTGCTCCATAGAGCTTGGAATAAGCCCTCTGTACATTCCCAAAAATGCAGCTGCATCTGTTTCAAGCGCTGTCTGCATTCTGTTCATAAGCGTTACAAGGTCAATAAGCGATGTCAAATTGACTATAATAGCCGCAAGACAAACAGGAATTGCAATTTTTATAAGATGTTTTCTTATATATGCAGTGGAGTGCGGTTTTGGAGAGGACATAAGCTCCTCTTTTGAGATTCCGTCGCCCTTTATGCGGTGACGTATCCAAAGATATATTGCACCTGCCGCAGTACTTATTGTTACTCCTCCGATAGCTCCCGCTGAAGCATACGGCAAAACTGCCATTTTAGCCTCGTCTAAAGAAGCCACAGCCTTTCCGAAAACTGTCGAAGATGTGTTGTATTCATTTAAACCTATCTTTATCATAATATACGACAAAGTCACACCGAATATAAGCTTTGCAATAGCCTCTATTATCTGTGAAATCGCCGTAGGGTACATATTCCTTACACCCTCATAATATCCCCTGTAAGCGGACATTATACAGCAGAAGAATACAGCCGGTGCCAAAGTCAGTACAGATATAAATGCATCTGCATTTCCGACTAGATTTACAAACAGCTTTGAGCCGAAAATCATAAGCGCAGTACCTGCTGTACCTGTTGCCAAAAACAGCATTGTGGCAACGCCCATTATTCTGCGTATATCTCTGTAACGCTTTTGCGCCATGCTTTCCGATACCATTCTTGCAACTGCAATAGGCAATCCCGCAACAGCAAGAGCATAAATCGGGTTAAAAAGGTTATATGCTGTATTAAAATATCCAAATCCCGTACCGCCCAAAAGGTTGGTTATCGGTATTTTATAAATAGCTCCTATAATTTTAACGATTATTGTTCCCACAACGAGCACAATGGCACCGTGTAAAAAATTCTGTCTTGTTCTTGTTCTCTGAGCCAATAAATCACTTCCGTTCTATAAATTGTTACGGTCTGTTGTTTACTTTTCGTCGTCCTCATTTATATCGTTGATAACCGACTCTATCGGAGCTTTAAATGCAGGTGTCTGTTCGTCGATAAAAATACTGTCGGATTTATCCTTTGAATCATTGGCTTCTCTCATATCAGCGCCGCATCTGGCACAGAAAGCCGCGTCCTCAGATATAGTATATCCGCATTTACGGCATTTTTTTAAGCATTTAATATTATCTATTTTGCTGTTTACTTTTTCAAGCTCTCTGTACATATCGTCTATTTCAGAAATGCATGCACCTATCAGTTTATGCGCGTCTGTATTTGAAACAGATGTCTTATAAACTATCTCGCCTAATTTTTCATAAGCTTTCTTTATATCGCCCTGTATCTGTGAGGCATTTATTCTTAATTTGGAGACATCGATGGCAACATTCGCTTTTTTGCCCATTGTATCAGTCAGTTTTTTAGCTTTCTCAAGAAAACTTCCGAATCCTTCCACGCTGTGTTCATTCCTTTCCGAATTATAAATTTTGTACCTTCATATACAAAAACAAATATCCGCTTGCATCAAAACAGTTTGTGCGCATGTTCTGACGCTTTAAGGTCATAATAACACACTTCCAAACACAATTTTAAAATACTTTGTATATTTACAGAATAAAATTATATTCGATATTCTAAGCTTTTTCAATATAAAACATTTAATATTTACGGTATAAACTCTTTGAGCAGTGAATTTTTCGGTATTTTCTTCTCATCTATATCGTCAAAATAGTCAAACAAATCATAAAGCTTTTGTATCTCAGGTATGTACTCATACTTATTTTCTTCAAGCAAGTTATAGAAAAAATGATGAAAAACGCACGCCTCATAATTCATCGCTGAATCTATCCACATATCAGCGGAATCCTTAAACGGACGTATATATTTTGCCTCACCTGCACACACATTTACCCACATTTCGGCTGTGCGCTCTATCGGCTGACCTCTGAAGTTATAATCCCTTATGAGCCTGCGCACATATCTTGCTGTCTGAGGTGTATAGATAACACGGTCTCTGTGTGTAAACTGCGTATTCATGCTGACATATATTTTAAGTATATTCTTAGCGTACAGATTATTATGCATTACGGGATTTAAGGCATGTATTCCCTCTATAATCAGTATGCTGTCACTGCCTGCGGACACTTCTCTTGTCCTGTTTGACGGAGCATTATTTTCAAAGTCAAATATCGGAAAGAGCGCTTTTCCGTTAAGATACAGTTCATCCATACACTTATTTATCTTATCCACATTCAGCGCATAAACACTCTCATAGTCCTCAGTGCCGTCCTCCAGTACAGGCACATTTCCAGCACCCATATAAAAGTCGTCGAGCGACACCACCATAGAGTGTTTACCGTGGTTTTCTATACTGTCTCTGAGCTTGTGCGCCGTTGTAGTCTTTCCGCTCGCAGAAGGTCCTGCCAAAAATACCACTTTATTATCTGATTTTATAATTGTATCGGCAACAGCATTTATTTGATTTGAGTATTCCTCTTCACACTCTGCAACAAATAAATCAGGGTCTCCATATACTTTTTCGTTTATATCCTCAACTGCAACAGTCCTTATTATCTTTGCATCTCTCATAAAATTGTGTCACCTGCTCTTTTCTTGAGAGTATTTCATCGAATTTACCAAGATATTCATATGGATATTTATAGTTAAATATTCTCTCAATATAATCTCTTTTACAGTCGCGCAGCTTTGTTACACCGCCCGCTCCGACAGCAATAATAGAGTGTGTCTCGTCCATTATGTAGACGTTGTAAAGTCCTTCTTTGCCGTCCTTGCAGAAGCCCACGTTCTCCATATTGCCCATAGTGTTTTTCTGCCTATAAAGATAGTACGGCTTATATCCGTGCTCCTCAAAGCGTTTGTACGCATAGTCGAGCATAGCTGCAACTGTCTCGTGCTGCTCACGGTACACCTCGTCAGCCATACCTGCAAGTCTTGCCGCGCGCTTTACGGAGAGTGTGTGCAGAGTTACATTCTGCGGATTAAGCTCCATTACCTTGTCCACTGTTTGGACAAAGCTTTCGTATGTATCAGTCGGAAGTCCTGCAATCAGGTCCATGTTTATGTTGTCAAAGCCCATTTCGCAAGCCAAATTATACTTGTCTATTGTGTCCTGAGCTGTATGACGGCGGCCTATTTCACGCAGTACATCGTCGTTTAGCGTCTGCGGATTTATACTTATTCTTGTAACGCCCGCGTCCATTATTGCCTTGAGCTTATCACGCGTTATTGTGTCAGGTCTGCCTGCCTCAACAGTGTATTCCGAAACGCCAGATAAATCAAAATTCTCCTCAATCAGTTTAAAGAGCGTTGTAAGCTGTTCGGCGCTCAAGGTGGTCGGTGTTCCTCCGCCGAAGTATACTGTCTCAAGCTTAAGATCTTGAGCTTTTACGATTTGGGCCGCAAATTTAAGCTCCTCGCACAGCTTTTCGACATACTCAGGTATCATCTTAGCGGTCTTTTCAGTTGAGTGAGACACAAACGAGCAGTAATTACAGCGCGACGGACAAAACGGTATCGAGAGATATAAGCTGAAGGAATTTTCTCCCGAACGCTTTATTATATCGCTTTCCATATCGGCAGTCTTTATCGCAAGAGCTGTCTTTTCGTCGCTTACATAAAACTGCTCTTTAAATATCTTCTCTATCTCACAGTCACTAAAGCCGTTTTCTATGTATCTGTTTACAATTCTGACAGGTCTTATTCCTGTGAGTATTCCCCACCTAAGGCGTATACCCGTGAGCTTTGTAAGTGCGCGGTACAGCATTCTGCACATCTCTTTTTCGCAGAAATTATTATAATTTTCCATACCGTTGTCAACTGTTGCGCTCTCGCACTCCGCTTGACTGTTTTCAAGCTTTACAGCAGTGTACAGCACAGTTGTGCTGTCGTTTTTTGTGAGCTTTGTGTAAATATACTCGCTTTCGCCGTCAGGCAAAGCTTCTTTTACCGTATTTAATTTTTTATACGAAAAAAACATTCTGCAAAGGCACTCTACCTCGTACTGGTAATCGTGTCCATCAATATATAGAGTCATAGTCTTCCTCACTGAGCATAAACGGATTTTCTGCTTTTTCTGTTTTAAGAGTGCTCATTTCTCCGTGTCCGGGGAATACGCGCAGATTGTCGTCGAGCACCTTGAGCTTTTCGAGCGAGTTATGCAAAACTTTATAATCTCCGCCGAAAAGGTCTGTTCTGCCTATTGAACCTGCAAAGAGTGTATCTCCTGTAAAGATATTGTCCCCGCATACAAAACACATTGAACCCGGAGTATGTCCCGGTGTGTGGATAGCTTTAAATGTGAGCTCATCAACTGTTATAGTATCACCGTCAGATAAGAGTATATCAGCATTTACAGTTATCTTCGGTGTAACAGGCATATAGTTTCCTGTATAAATGCTCTTAGGCTCCTTTATCATAAAGTTATCGTCCTTACAGATAACAACCTGACCGCCAAAGCGTGCTTTGAGTTCATTTACAGCCATGATGTGGTCAAAATGTGCGTGTGTCAAAAGAAAATATTTTACATTAAGTCCGTGCTCTTCAATTATTGAAGCTATTTTTTCAGCTTCGTTGCCCGCGTCTATTACTACGGCGTTCTTTTCCTGAGAGGCAACTACATAGCAGTTTGTCTGAAATTCGCCGACAACAGCTCCGTATATATTCATACACTGTCCTTCCTTTCAAAAAATGAAGTTTTACTTTAGTGATTTAAGCTTTTTTCATAATTTCATCTGTATCGAGTATTATAGTCACAGGACCGTCGTTGTCAATAGATACGAGCATATAAGCGCCGAATTCGCCTGTCATAACGTTTTTGACACCGAATTCCTTCACCTTTGCTACAAAGTGTTCATACAGCTTGTTTGCCGGCTCAGGTCTTGCCGCATTTGTAAATGCAGGACGTCTGCCGTGACTGCAGTCGGCGCACAGAGTGAAATTCGACACAATAAGCATATCACCGTCAATATCCGAAAGCGAAAGGTTCATCTTATCGTTTTCATCTGAAAATATCCTTAAATTGACTGTCTTATCCGCCAAAAAGTCCGCCTGCTTTTCGGTGTCGTTTTCGGCTACTCCCAAAAGCACCACAAGCCCCTGCGAAATATTGCGTTTTATTTCTGAATTTATTGTTATCTCTGCTTTTTTTACTCTCTGCAATATAGCTTTCAAAATGTTTCACTCCGACTTATTTTTATTGATAAGCACGCTGAACCTTTATTACACCGGCGCTCTTTGTAAACATATTCATAATGTTGTTGAGCTGGTCTAAATTATTTATGCTCATTACAATGTTTATTGAAACATATTTATCCTTTAATTCGCGTGCGTTCAGAGAATGTACAGGCACTCTGACATTGGCAAGCGCAATGCTTATATCAGCCAAAAGTCCCGGTCTGTCCTCTGCTATAATCTCTATTGCGGCTTTAAACTTCTCCTGTGTGGACTCGCCGCTCCACCTTGCCGAAACCCATCTGCCCTCCTGCTCAGGGTCATTGGCAGTACTTATAACGTTTATACAGTCCTTTTTGTGTATTGAAACTCCGTAACCTCTGGTTACAAAGCCGATTATCTCATCGCCCGGTATCGGGTTACAGCACCTTGCAAATTTAACAAGACAGCCCTCAAGCTCATCTACAATAACGCCGCTGGACACACTGCTCTTTTTCGGTTTTAAAAGCTGTGCTTCCTGCTTTTCCTGTTCCTTTGTCCTGTATTTCTGGATGTAGTCATCCTTTATACGCGGCATTATCTTGGAAAGCTGTATTCCGCCGTATCCTATTGCCGCATAGAAATCCTCTATGCAGTTAAAGCCCTGACGCTTTGCAATCTCTATCAAAAATTCGTTGAGCTGAGTTTCATTTAAGGTTATCAGATTGCGCTTAAACTCTCTTTCAAGCTCTGCTTTTCCCTCGGTGATGTTCTCTTCACGCTGTTCCTTTTTGAACCATGCGCGAATCTTGTTTCTCGCACCGCTTGTCTTTACAATCTTAAGCCAGTTTCTGTTAGGTCCGTGATTAGGCTGAGACGATGTTATAATCTCAACTATCATACCTGTCTTTATCTCGGTGTCTATGGCAACCATTCTGCCGTCAACCTTAGCACCTATCATCCTGTTGCCGACAGCGGTGTGTATTGCATAGGCAAAGTCTATAACAGTCGAGCCTGTCGGAAGCGGTATAACGTCGCCCTTAGGCGTAAACGCAAATACCTCCTCCGGAGCCAAATCCGTTTTAATTGAGCGCACTATGTCCTCAACGTCGCCCGATTCACGCTGGTTTTCCAAAAGCTGTCTTACCCATGAAAGGCGCTCCTCAAGCTTATCCTTGCCGTTTATGCCCGCTTTGTATTTCCAGTGAGCGGCAATTCCGTACTCGGCTGTATAGTGCATTTCCCATGTCCTAATCTGTACCTCAAACGGTATTCCCTCTTTATCGAGCACCGTTGTGTGGAGCGACTGGTACATATTCGCCTTAGGCGTGGAGATATAGTCCTTTATCCTGTTTGGGATAGGTCTGAACATCTCGTGTATTATTCCGAGTATTCCGTAACATTCAGCAACTGTATCGACGATTATTCTGACAGCGTAAATGTCGTATATTTCATCGAACATCTTACCCTGTATATACATCTTGCGGTATATTCCGTAAATGCTCTTAACCCTGCCGTCGATATACACCTTTTGATGCTCTATGTTAAGTCGCTCTATTATCTTGTGCTTTATGCTGTCGATAAGCTTATCTCTGTCATCTTTTCTCAGCTCAAGGTTTTTCTCAATCTCGCTGTAACCGACAGGGTCAAGCTCCCTTAAGCATAAATCCTCCAGCTCCTCTTTAATGGAGCGGATACCAAGCCTGTGAGCCAGCGGAGCGTATATGTCCATTGTCTCCTTGGCAGTATCGCGGCGCTTTTGCTCGTTGCGGTACTGTATAGTCCTCATGTTGTGCAGTCGGTCCGCAAGCTTTATTATTATAACTCTCGCGTCCTGTGCCATGGCAATGAGCATTTTTCTTACGTTTTCCGCCTGCTCCTCTTCGTGCGTCAGGTAATCGCGCTTGCCCAAAAGTGTGAGCTTTGTTACGCCGTTTACCATCAAGGCAACGTCTTCACCGAAGTTCTTTTCTATTGTTTCAAGCGGCACGTCAGTATCCTCTACAACATCGTGCAGAAGTCCCGCTATAATTGTGTCGCTGTCCATTCCGAGCCCTACAAGTATAATGCTTACCGCAACAGGGTGGATTATATACGGCTCTCCCGATTTTCTCTTTTGTCCCTCGTGCGCTTTTTCAGCCAGCTCATATGCACGTCTTATCCTATCGACATCATACTGCTTACCGCTTTTTTCAAACGCGTTCTCTAAATCTGCAAATGTATATAGCATACTACCCCTACTCTCTTTTATCCCCTGAAAATTCTCAGATACTCTTGCCCATATCGGCAAGCTTCGTTATTGATGGCGCAGAAAACAAATCCGTTTTCTGTGCATTTTTCAAAGCAGTTATTTGAAGATTTCCATTTGAATTATTTTTGTTTATCTCTATTAAGCCGCTCTCAGAAAGCGCATTGAGAATTACCATCATTTTAGCATATTCGACCTTTTCCCTTTGCAGGTACTGAGCCATTATATCATAGTCAAACTGAACAGGTGTGTTCTTTATATATCTGTAAACTGCCGCCGCGTTGTCTCTCGACGGCATGCACTCGGCTGTCTCGTCACTGCTTAATATCTCGCCGCATTCGTATCTCTCATAGAGCTGTTTTGATAAAAACATATCGTTTTGCTTAAAGTCAAAAAGGTGTATATCCTTTATTTTAACTGACACCTTTTTCTCTCCCATATACTCGGACACATCGCATGAAAAGACAAAGTCTATCATCTCACCTGTCCTGTAAGGGAAGTTTTGCAAAGCCATTCCGAAATAGAGCGCCTGAAATTTAACACCGTTTTTATTAAGTGTTAAGCGCACATGCTTACCTTCAGATAAAGGCGTTATCTGCTCTATCACGCTTTTTCTCATTACAAATACAGGCGCGTCGTTCTGCGCTCCAAAAGGCTCTAACTTATCTATGCTCTGTACATTCTGCACAGTGAGCATATCAGGCGTCACCATTCTGTCTATCTTTACTGTATGTATCGGCATAGACTTAAAATTCATCATGGCATACAGCTGTATGCGCTTTGAGAATTTCTCAATCTTCTCAGGCAAAAGGCTGAAGCCCGCCGCCTGATTGTGTCCGCCGTACTTTGTAAGGCAGGACGATGCCGACTCTATCGCTTTAATTATAGAAAATCCCTCAACGCTTCTCGCTGAAGCTCTTGCCTCGCCGTCGTTTACCGAAATTATTATACACGGCTTTAAAAAGCGCTCAACTATCTTTGAGCACACTATGCCGATAACTCCGTGGTGCCAGTTTTCACCTGTCAGGATTATAACTCTGTTCTGCACAAGCGACGGATTTTCCTCAATCTGTTTTGCTATCTCCGCCACTATCTGCTGTTCTTTTTCCTTGCGCATGTTGTTGTAAGTCTGAATATTGCCTGCAAGCTCCAGTGCATAGTCCTCGTCCTCGCACAAGAGAAGCTTTATCGCCTCGTCCGCGTCACCGAGCCTTGACACAGCGTTTATTCTCGGCGCAAGTCCGAAAGCAATGCTCTGTGACGTCAGCTTTTTAGATGAAAGTGAGCTCACCTCTATAAGCGCTCTGAGTCCCGCGTTGGACGTGTTCTGCATTATCTCAAGACCTCTTGTGACTATTGTCCTGTTTTCGCCTGTCAAAGCCACAACGTCGGCAACCGTTCCCAAGGCCACAATATCGCCGTACTGTTCGAGCATATCCTCGCAGGTTATGTCCCCCTCTAAAGCACATACAAGCTTAAACGCAACACCGACGCCCGCAAGCTCCTTAAAAGTGCTCTGGCAGTCGGCTCTGTGCGGATTTATTACGGCATAGGCATTTGGCAGTGTCTCTCTCGGCTGGTGGTGGTCAGTTACAATAACCTCTATACCGAGCTGTGAGGCATATTCTATCTCCTCGTGTGCTGAAATTCCGTTGTCCACGGTTATAATCAGTGTAGCTCCCGCCTCGGCAATGCTGTCGACAGCGCCATTGTTTAAGCCGTAGCCCTCCTCGTGCCTGTCGGGCAGATAGTACATCACGTCTGCGCCCATTGTTTCAAGGTATGAGTACACCACGACTGTGGAGGTTATTCCGTCGCAGTCATAGTCACCGTAAACGCAGATTCTCTCGCCCTCGTCAACAGCCTGTTTTATTCTCTGAACGGCCTTATACATATCAGCTATTACAAACGGGTCCTCAAGCGGGCTGTTCTGTGTCATTTCAATAGCCTGTGCGGCGCTGTTTACTCCTCTTGCTATGAGTATCTCGGCACAGAGCTTTGACATATCAGCCGCACTGCTTATCTGTTCGGATAAGCCTGATGACAGCTTTGTATCATACGATAAGAGGCTCCATTTTTTCACTGACATAATAATCCTCCGCAATTTCCTAGTTTATGTGAATAGTATTATTTTAGCATTTTAAGCCCCTTAATTCAACTTTTTATTGATTTTAACGCCCGTTAAAAGCGCTGTTCCCCCTCTTTTACAAAACCCAGTCTGTAAAGCCCGTCGCATATATCCTTAAACACCGGAGCGGCATAATCTCCGCCCGATTCCATGTCCTCGTTTAAAACAACTATCGCATATTCTGGTGACTGTGCCGGGTAAAATCCTGCAAACCACGCTTGCACCTTTTCCTTGCCGTTTTCATCATACACACCTGTCTGTGCCGAAGCTGTTTTTCCTCCCGCGCCGCCGTATATCGGTATAGCCTTGGTACCGCTTCCCTCATTTACTGTGTCTATCATATTTTGTCTTATAATCTCGGCTGTTTTTTCGCTCATTATTGTCTCGCTCTCAGCGTTTTTCACCTCTTCGAATATATCCTGTGCGTTTTCGGTAAGTCCCATAACAAGGCGCGCTGTCACGCTTTTTCCGCCGTTTGCAACGCTCGACACCATCTGCGCTATCTGTATCGGTGTTGCGGTCAGCTTTCCCTGTCCGAAGCTGAAATTGGCGAGGTCTGCCGGATTGTTTAATTCCTCCATACTCGGAAGCGTACCCGCGGCGGAGGTTATTTTTCCGTTTAAAAGGTCTGTCTTTCTTGCAAATCCCATCTTTGACGCCATTGAAAATATGTCATACTGTGAAATGCTCAGCGCAGTATGGATAAAGTACGGGTTACATGAAACCTGTGTCGCCCTGTTCATATCCACCTGACCGTGTCCCTCTCTTTTATGGCAGTAGAACACCTGACCGTTTACGTCTATGCTTCCAGTGCAGGTATATACGGCGTTTGGATTAAACCCGCTCTCCAGCGCCGCCGCACTTGTGCATATCTTAAACGACGAGCCGACATTATACGCCGAGAGCGCCCTATTTAAAAGCGGGCTCTCCTCATCGTTTAAATATTCCTCTATATTCTGTGTGTCATAGTCGGGCAGGCTTACCATAGCCTTTATGTCGCCGTTGTTTACATCCATTACCACCACGGCACCTCTGTCTATCAGCTTTTGAGCCGCTGTCTGTGCTATTGTCTGTATTTTTTCGTCAATAGTGAGCACCACTCCCGCATTGCTGTCTGTTTTGGTGATGATGTTGTACGAATCGTCCGCATCCACCACTTGTCCCACAGCGTTTTTCTGATACCTAATAGTGACTGACTGCGCGTTTTCCTTTAAAAAGTCATTAAAGGCATATTCTACTCCGCTCACGCCGTTTTTGTCCGAATCGGTATAACCTATTACGTGCGGCGCTGTCATATCATCGGAATAACGCACATACCCCTCAAATATATTGACACCGCGGCACTCTATATCCTTGCTGTCAACCTCTATTACAAACGGCTCACCCTTTTCCAAAAGCTCCACCAGCTCTACTTTTGACTTGACGTGACCACTCAGTGCGTCAAATGTGGAACTGTTAGGCAAAACCGCCGCATAGATTACCTTTTCATCGTTTACAAGCCTGTTAAAATTGCAGTCATATATCGTACCTCTGTTATTGTACACCTCAAGCGAATACATACTCTGCTCGGACGCCGCCGCAATCAGCTCGTCATTGTATGTCAGCGAAAAAAGCCTTAAAAACAGCCCCGAAAACATAGCTATCATAACGGCAAAAACACCGATTGTCCTTTTCACGATAAAGTCACCTACCCAAAATAAAGTTGAAAAAAGCGTTTTTACTTATTATTGAGCTTATGTACTCGCTTTATTCGCAATAAAAAATGCAGACTTCACGACAAGGCATGAAATCTGCATTTTTAATTAAATTATATTTATTTTAGTTCAGCTACCGTAACTCCGGATTCGCCCTCGCCGTAAACTCCGAGCCTGTATGTTCTTATGCACTTGTTGCGCTTTAATGCGGCGTGAACAGCTTTTCTTAAAACGCCTGTGCCTTTTCCGTGAATTATCGTTATCGTCTTCATTGAGGAGAGTACACAGCCGTCAATAAACCTTTCAAGCTCCATTACAGCCTCCTCGGCGTTCATGCCTCTCAGGTCAAGCTCTGTTGTGGCGTTTCGCTCAACCTTGCTTGTAACTGTTCTTGTTGCCGGAACTCTGTTATTGACTGTTACCTTTTTATTTTCAACAAGTCTCAATTCGCTCACGTCGACCTTTGTCTTTATTATGCCGACCTGAACCATAACCCTGCCTGAAGTATCGGGATCTGTCAGTATAACGCCCTCTTTATTGAGTGATGTCACCATAACCGTATCTCCGCGCTTTAGCTTTCTCGGCGGCTTGTAGTCGGAGATATTCTTTTTGGTGACAGGGTCAGCCAGATTCTGAAGCTTTTTAAGGCTTGTGCGCTGTTTAATTTTACCCTCCATGGAGAGTGTAGCAAACTGCTCTGAATCCTTTTGCTTTTTAATCTCGTTAAGCTCGTCTATGAGTGCCTGAGACTCGGCTCTAACCTTATCTACTATCGACTGTGCTTCCTTTCTCGCCCTTGCGAGCATTTTTTCGCGCTCATCGTCAAGTCTGCGCTTTTCGTCGTCAATAAGCTTTTTCTGACGCTGTGCCTCAATCTTCATGGTGCGTGCAAGCTCTCTGTCGCTCTCCATGCTCTGACGCGATTCCTCAAGGCGCGATACAACGTCCTCAAACTGAGTGTTTTCGGTTGTTATAAGCTCCTTGGCACGCTCGACTATCGCGCTGTCCATACCGAGCTTTTCGGATATGGCAAAGGCGTTGGAACGTCCAGGAACACCTATCAAAAGCTTATATGTCGGTCTTAATGAAGCCACGTCAAACTCACAGCACGCATTTTCAACACCCGGTGTCTGAAGTGCAAACATCTTCATCTCAGCATAGTGGGTTGTGCCCGCTGTCTTAGCGCCCTTTTGCCTCAATGTCTCTATTATTGACACTGCAAGCGCCGCACCTTCGATAGGGTCTGTTCCCGCTCCGAGCTCGTCGAGCAGCACAAGCGTGTTGTCGTCCGTCTGCGAGAGTATTGCAATTATATTTGTCATATGTGCGGAGAATGTGGACAAGCTCTGCTCAATACTCTGCTCATCGCCTATATCCGCAAGCACATTTTTAAACACAGAAATGCGGCTTCCGTCAAAAGCAGGTATCATAAGTCCGCACATCGCCATCAATGTCAAAAGTCCCAGAGTTTTTAACGCAACCGTTTTACCGCCTGTGTTCGGTCCTGTAATTACAAGTGTGTCGAAGTCCTTTCCGAGCCTTATATCTATCGGGACGATTTTTTTGGCGTCAATAAGCGGATGACGCGCCTTTGTAAGCTCAATCACACCGTCGTCGCCTATCTCAGGCACAACAGCTTTCATGTTCTGAGCCAGTCTTGCCTTGGCAAAATATAGATCTAGCTCAACTACGCTGTGATAGCTCTCAATTATACTGTCAGCAAAGCTTCCCGCCTCAACAGACAGCTCTAAAATTATTCTCTCCTCCTCAGCCTTAGCCTTGGATTCGAGCACTTTCATCTCATTGTTTGCCTCAACCACTGCCATAGGCTCTATAAAAAGAGTAGCTCCGCTGGCAGAAGTCGAGTGAACAAGTCCCTTTACCTCGCCCCTGTACTCGCTCTTTACAGGCACAACGAAGCGTCCGTCACGTATGGTTACTATCTGCTCCTGCAAAAACTTCTGATAAGTGCTCGAGCGTATCATCTTGTCGAGCTGTTCGCGCACTCTGTGCGAGGCGTTTCTCATCTTTCTGCGCAAATCTGCAAGCGCAGGGCTTGCGTTGTCCGAAAGCTCCTCCTCGGACAAAACGGCGTCCGTTATGCGCTTTTCCATATATTTATTGGGATAAAGCGACTCAAAGAGTGTGTCGAGCGAGGTCTCATCCACATCGCATGACTTTCTCCAGTCGCTCATTGCTCTAATTGTTCTGAGCACGTTTTCTATATCAAGCAGTTCCCTTAAAGTGAGCGCCGAGCCCTTTTGAGCGCGCTTTAATGACTCGTTTACGTTTTTAACCCCATATACGGACGGACTGCCGAAGCGCATGCTCATTGAATAGGCATCGCTTGTTTTCTGCATAAGTCTGACAGTCTGTAAATAATCAAAAGTCGGCTCTATATTGAGAGCAAGCTGTCTTGAATCAGCGCAGTTGGCGCAGTCAGCCAGCATAGCTAAAATTTTATCCAGCTCTAAAGCACGGCAATGCCTTTGTGTGTTTGTCATTGTTATGTAGGCATCCCCTTTCCGAAATTCTTTCATTTTTATGTTTATTTGTATTTGTATCAGTAAGTTGTATGTTTGATATATCTATTTTACCGAATGATAAAAGTCAAGCGTTTCAAAATGATGTTCGAGTTTATCCTTTAAATACCACTCGCAGATACTTCCCAGCATTTCAAGTGTCTCCTGCGAAGTTTTAAACGAAAAGAGCTTGTTAAAATCGGAAAAAACGATATGGCGCATTGCCGTCAGCACAGACGGCGTCAAAAGAGCACACCTTGTAATATCTATACCGATTTTTTCGGCGCAGTCCGAACAGATTATCTCACCCTTTTCGGCGTCAAGATACATATTTTCGCTCTCGTATGTAAGGCAGTTTGAGCACGCCACCAAGTTTGGCATAAATCCGCACAGTGACGCTAGCCTTAACTCAAACAGCGGCTTAATAAATTCGTCCGAGCGCTTATTTTCATCGAGCATATAAAGGCAGTTGAGCAACAGGCGCAGTATCTGCTCGGAGTCGTCCGACTGCGGCGAGAGATATATGCACAGCTGTGCAAGATACGATGAAAGCGCCAGTTTTTCGAGTGACGACGATATGCCGAAAAATATTTTTTTGCTGTCGGCAGTATCTACAAGGCATCTTTCCTTATTTTTAAAAAGGATAAAGTCAGAATAGCAAAACTGCTTTGTGGCTGTGGACAGCCTGCTTTTGAGCTTGTCGGCACCTCTTGCATAGGCATAGACAAGCCCGTATTTTCTGGTTAAAACAGTGAGCAGTCTGTCATTTTCGTTATATTTCTGTTCCCTTAGCACTATGCCATCCGTTTTCATCTGCATTGTGTGACGCTTCCTCTTTTCCAATACCGTAAAAAACCGCATCGGATATACAGGTTTCGTCCGAGCAAAGCCGTCTGTATTCCAAATAATCGGAAATCTTTCCGCTTGATGTGAATTTATCCCATTGTCTGAGCTGTTCGGTCGGCAAATCACCTTTGCCCGACAAATTAGTATCAAACATACAAAGACACCTCCGTTAAAACATTATCTGTTATTCATTTTAACCCAATGTCTGTGTACTATTATAGGAAATAAAGTCCTTTAACGGTATATT
>CALXEM010000054.1 GCA_944387335.1 uncultured Clostridia bacterium
AGTAAGTTGACAACAATTTTATTTTTTCTCTGATGAAGTATGAATCAATACGAATTGCAGAGAATTAAGTAATTACAGGGATTTGAAGAAATACGAATGATGGTGTTTTGTTGGGAAAACTTTTCCCGACAATGAAGAGTCAGGGAGCTGCAAAGAATGAGGCAAACAATGCAGCGCAGTCTGTACAGGCAGAGGAAAAGCCTGCTGAGAAAATTGATTTCTCCAAAGTTGAGGTTGAGCCTTTGTTTAAAGACTTTGTTGACTTTGAGACATTCTCAAAATCTGATTTCCGTGCAGTAAAAGTTCTTACATGTGAGGCAGTGCCTAAGTCCAAGAAGCTTCTCAAATTTACTCTTGATGACGGCAGCGGCGAGGATAGAACAATTTTGAGCGGCATTCACGCTTACTACGAGCCGGAAGAGCTTGTAGGAAAGACTTGCATTGCTATTACAAACCTGCCTCCTAGACCTATGATGGGCATTGAGTCCTGCGGTATGCTTATCTCCGCTGTTCATACTGAGGAAGGCGAAGAAAAACTCCATCTTCTGATGGTTGATGACCATATCCCGGCAGGTGCAAAGCTGTACTAAGATTATAGGCTTATTGTCAACAGTAATTCTAAAAATATAGTTAACGTAATGAATGGGCAGTCCCTTATTGGGATTGCCCATTTTTGAAAACAAATAGAAATACGAATCAAAAATTTCGGAGGATTTTTAAAATGACTGAAAAAGAAAAAATGCAAAAGCAAATGCTCTATAATGCAAATTATGACAAGGAACTTTTACTTGAAAGGAATAAAGCTAAAGACCTTTGCTGGCAGTATAATCAACTGCTTCCATCGGACGAAGAGGGACACCAAAAGATTTTGCACAAGCTTATTGGAAAAATGGGACAAAACGTCTGTATAACCCCGCCTTTTTGGTGCGATTATGGATATAACATTGAAGTAGGTGAAAATTTTTACTCAAATCATAATCTTGTAATTTTAGATGGCGGAAAGGTGACATTCGGTGACAATGTATTTGTTGCGCCTGACTGTGGCTTTCACACTGCAGGACACCCGATTGATTTTGAACGACGCAATGAAGGTTTGGAATATGCTTATCCTATCACAGTGGGAAATAATGTTTGGATTGGCGCAGGTGTGCAGGTAATGCCGGGAGTGAAAATTGGAGATAATGTAGTTATCGGCGGCGGAAGTGTTGTAGTCAAAGATATTCCAAGTAATTCGGTAGCTGTCGGCAATCCCTGTAAGGTTATTCGCACCATTACAGAGGAAGATAAAAAGACTGACTGGAATCGATAAATTTTGAGGATAGAAATAATATAAATGTGGAAAAATTTATTTGGGCAAGTATTCTTGAAATAGAGCTTATAAATTTCTATAATAAAACTGTACGGGAAAACGAACAGTAAAAATTGAGGAGAGGACCATAATGGAATATATGACAGTTCGGGAAGCTGCTCATAAATGGGGAATTTCCGAGCGGCTTGTCCAAAAATATTGTGCGCAAGGACGCATTGACGGTATACGTAAATTTGGTACATCGTGGGGAATACCCTGTAACGCCGCAAAGCCTGATGATCCGCGCAAAGTAAAAATACAGGATAAAGCGCCTGAACATGAAGTGCAGACAGAGCCACTTTCCTGTTTAATGCCGCTATTGAGCTCATCGTTTCAGCCGGGACATTGTATAGAATATATTGAAACTATGAAGAACCCATTACAAAAGTCGATAGCTTATGCCGAGTATGCTTATTTCAGCGGACAGGCCGAACAGGCTTCCGAAAAGGTCGAGGCTCTGCTCGACAGCCCTGATATAGAAATACGTTTGTCCGCACACCTTATCTATGCCTATTCAAACCTGACACTGGGACGAATAGACAGTGCCAGAAAAGCACTTTTACAGATAAGAGCCTTGTTGTCAGACACCGCCTCACAGTCACCGATAATAAAAGCAGCGGGACAGTTTGTTTCCTCTGCTGCTTCTGTGCTGCTGCATTTGCCGTCAAAAAATGAAGCAGCTACGTTTAAGGAGTCAATTTTACTTTTACCGCCGGGACTTAGACTTTTTGCAATTTATGTTCAGTCACATGCACTGTATCTGCGAGAGGAGTATGCTAAAAGTGCAGGTATGGCAGAGTCAGCTCTGGCTATGAGCGCTGAAAGCTGCCCTATTTCTTCAATTTATCTTCATTTGGTCTGTGTTATGGACTACATGAGCTTAAAACAGACAGACGAAGCTCAAAAGCATCTGCTTACAGCGTGGAAACTGGCGCGTCCTGACGACTTTTTGGAGCCGTTCGGAGAACATCACGGGCTTTTGGGCGGTATGCTTGAGGCAGTTATAAAAAAGGGCTGGCCGGAGGATTTTAAAAGGATAATCTCTATTACATACCGTTTTTCACAGGGTTGGAGAGACATACACAATCCTATATCAGGACACGAGGTAGCCGATAACCTCACTACAACTGAATTTGCCGCATCAATGCTTGCGGCGCGGGGCTGGACTAATCAGGAAATAGGCGAGCACATGAACCTTTCGCCTAACACTGTAAAGCGTCATATCTCCTCAGCGCTGCAAAAGCTCAATATCACCCGCCGTCAGGATCTTAAAAAATATATGTTATTATAAAATATAAAAAGGCTTTGATATTGCCCGTTTTTGTGCTCAATACGGGTGATTTCAAGGCCCTTTTTTTGTGTTAAAATAACAAAAGAATAAGAAAACACATAAAACAATTCATCAAAAAGGAGCGGTGATCATGAAATTAAAATCATTGAGAAGCACAGGAAAAAGATTGCTTTCGGCAATACTCAGCCTGTGCATTATTATAGCTTTAGTACCGACGTATGTTTCAGCGTCGTCCTCGGTCAGGTATGTCGCGCTCGGAGACAGCATTTCCACGGGATACGGCCTGACCGGCGGGGAAAAATCCTTTGTTGAGCAGCTTAAGGAAACTTATCCTCTTATTACTACATTTCAAAACTATGCAAAAGTCGGAGCTACCTCGGATGATTTAGTCAGCACTGTACAGAACTCACTCAATAACGGAGACTCCTTTTATATAAGAAACGCGGACATCATCACGATTACTATCGGCGGAAACGATATGATGGACGCGCTGTACGCATTTCTCGCGGCAAAATATAACGGGCAATATAGTACTGACTGGACAGCGGATGATGTAAAAGAAATAATCACAGATAAAACACATAAGGATTATAATGATTTACTTACCGTCGCATTGTTCAATATATCTTCTTTTCCAAGTTCGGATGAGGCTAAAAATAAGGCAAAAGAGGTTGGAAATAACCTGAGTAAAGCTTTGAATGAGATAAAGAACATGAATTCAACAGGTACTGTAATTGTTGCCAATCAGTACAATCCTTACACTTATGCGGCAAATAATACATCAGATCCAACGATGATGCTTTTTGCTCCTACTATTGAAAAAGCTTTTGATGGCGGCATAGCTTTACTGAATAATGCAATTGAAAATGCTGTTGATGATAACGACTGTACTCTTGCCAACGTATACACCGCGTTTCAAGGTGCAAAAGAAAACCCGTCATGTGCGTCATTTGCTTCACAGGATGATATAAACCTTGACTTTCACCCGAACGCATACGGACACAGCCTTATAGCCGATACATTAAAACCGTTTTGCGGACCTGTGGCAACGGGATATACTCTTACTGTTGCAAACGGAACGGCATATGGAAGCACCAGCGGTGAATTTGTCAACGGAAGCAGTGTAAGAATAATTGCTGATCAAGCTCCTGCGGGACAGCACTTCTCTCACTGGGAAGCCGAACCGTCAACATATAATAACAATTTTACTAATAGATACTTAATGGATACTGAATTTACAATGCCTGCCGAACCTGTCAAGATAACGGCGATGTTTGAAAACCATACTCTGACACATTATGAAGAGGTACCTGCTACGTGTACGACAGAGGGTAAAAGGGAATACTGGAAGTGCTCGGATTGCGGCGGAATGTACACTGACGCAAATGCAACAGAAATAGTTTATTCTGAATATGATCTCATAATAGGGCCGCTCGGACACGATTGGGGTGACTGGGTCAGCAACGGTGACGGAACGCATACAAGAGAGTGTAACAGAAGCGGATGCACAGGGGAAGAGACAAATAACTGTACAGGAGGTCAGGCGAGCTATTTTGAAAAAGCGGTATGTGACGTCTGCGGCGGAGAATACGGCGAACTGACCAAAGATACAACAGCACCTGAGGGTACTGTTTCAGTAGGTGAAAATGAATGGGATACCTACTCGCAGGACATTACATTTGAGCTTTTCTTAAATAAAGCGCAGACTGTTACCATAACAGCTGATGACGACAGTATGAATGATTCCGGTTACACCGAAGACAAAGCTCCGAAGATAGGATACTATATAAGCTCAGCGCAAATGAGTCAGGAAGAGCTTGAAAATATGGAGTTTAATGATTACACAGAGCCGTTCTCCATTGATGCAGACGGAAAATATGTAATATATGCTAAAATTACAGATTACGCAGGCAATGTGACATATATAAACACAAACGGTTTTGTTATAGATACAACTGCGCCGTCAGCTCCGGGGATTGAAAGTGTAAAAACTTACTGCGCTCCGGTGGAAATGATAATATCCGAGGAAAACTTTGCCGAAGTGACGATAAATAATGAGCCTGCCACAGTTACCGACGGAAAGATAACAATAATGCCTGCAGAGGGTGTTCAGATCATTTCAGTTAAAGACAAGGCTGGAAATGTAACCAATTACAGCCTAACTGTAAACGACGGACATACATTTAAAAATTATGTATCGGACGAAAACTTTAACTGTACGGATGACGGCACAAAGACAGCTAAATGCGAGTTCTGCGACGCAACCAATACGATTGCAGATGACGGTTCTGCCGCCGGACACATTGTCGGTGAATGGATTTATGATGAAAATTCTCACTGGCAGGAATGTGAAAAATGCTCAGAGATACTGAACAAAGAAGAACACAAATACTACAGTGACTTAGACAGAGACTGCGATGTATGCGGACAAGTTAGAAAGGTTGCCATTGTTTCCGATATACAGATAAGCTATGACAAGTTGACAGAAGGTGTAGACGGAACAGCGTGGAACACACCTGAAAAGGTGACGGAAAGATTTATGGCTATCTTTAAAGAAAAAGGCTATTCCGAGACGAACACGGTTGTGTTTGACGCGAATCTTACCGGTACTCTGACTGTAAACGGCGTTGAATTAAAAGAGGGAGTGGATTACTTCCCGAAAGACATAGAGTTCAAAGTGGTTATACCTTATCCTAAGGGCACCGATAAGAATACTGAGGAATTCAGTGTATTGCATATGTTCTCGGCTTCATCAAATGTGCTCGAAACAAATGCAGGAGATATTGAGATATTAGAACCTGTAAAACTTGAAAACGGACTTCAGGTTACACTGAAAGGACTTTCTCCTATCGCTGTGGCATGGAAGAACACAGATGATGGAACAAACGACAATCAGGGCACGAATGACCCGACAAAACCTGATACCGGTACTGATAATGATAACGGTTCAAATACCGGAACAGGTACGGGTACAAACACAGGTACAGGAACAAGTACAGATAAAAATACAAGTACAGGCACAAGCACAAGCGGTACAAATAATAAAGATAACAGTACGCAGGCTTCGCCTGAAACTGGAGACAACACAGCTGTTGCACAGGTTATTGCAGTTATGATGCTCTGCGCAGTTACAGTAATTGTTGTATTGAGGAAAAGACTGTTGATATACACAAAAAATAGGCAATAATGTGTTGATTCGGAGAGATTGAATATAAAATTTACAGGCGGCTGCATTTTTAAATGCAGCCGTTTTTTTATAATAAAGCAGAAAAAACGCCCGCAAAAAGCGGGCGTCAAGTTTTGTATATATCAGCTGATTTCACAGAGTAAGCAAAAGTTTGGGCAATACTTTTCTAGTATTTGTTTGTTTCATGTGCAGGTATATTGTATTTTTTCTTACTGATCGCGTATTCGCCTCTAAATTACAGTAATTTTTAAAGGTTGTTTTTAAATTTAACTATTGACAGCATAATTCTATAATATTATACTTAAATCGTAAGTAGTAAGTAATAAGTAGCAAGTAAATCGCAAAGTATATGGAGGAATATTATGAAAAATTTATCGCTTACACAGCAGTATTTACTTTGTACTTTAAAGAAAAACGGAAAGCTACCGTCACTCGGCATTGAAAAGGTTCTATGTCTGTCCGCATCAGGCGTGCTGGAACTCCTTATAGATGATATATTAGCCTTTGACGGCAAAAAACTGACTGTGAAGACTTCTTTGCCGCAGGATAAGGAATACCTCTATCCTGTTTATGATGCGGTAAAGAGAAAACAGCCGGTAAAGTTTGAGACAATAGTTGAATATTTTTCCGTAAGCCTTACTGACAAGCACATCAACGAGCTGATTGACGCAGTAGGAGAATCACTTTTGAAAGCCGACTGCGTGCAAAAGGAAAAGGGCGGACTTTTCGGAGGAAAGAATTTATATATACCAAATGAGGCAGATGTGGATATTATTGTACAGAGTATCCGAGCTGAGCTTTTGGAGGACGGAGAGATCTCTGAGGACATTGTGGCGCTGACAGCACTTTTAAATAAAAGCGGTGATTTGCAAAAGTATTTTTCTGCTTACGAAAAGAAAGATTTAAAAAAGAGATTAAAAGAGATTAAAGATAATCCGCAGAATGAAATGATTAAAAAAGCAGCTGATTATATTGACTCGCTGTTTTTGCTTATTGTTGTGGCGGCCACCTGATAGTGAAAGGAAAGAGTATATATGTCAAGACAACGGAGCATGGAGACAATTTTTGCCTCCGAGTATGTCACCATTGGTGAATTGGTGCGCCTGACTCAAACACGTTACAGTACGCTGAAATTCTATACTGAGGAGGGTTTTCTGCCGTTTAAACAGGAGGAGCAAAAGCTGACACGCCGATATCCGAGAGAGGAAACTATAAAACGCATTGCCTATATAAAAAGCTTGCGTGAAGAGGGCAGGACTATTCCTGAAATCAGAGAAATACTGAATAGGTAAAATAGAAACGAATTTTCGACAAATTTCATTGAAATATAATATTTAACGATTGTTAATTGAAATGTAAAACCTTTTTTGATAAAATAAATGTCAATAAAGGACGAAAGGAAAATTCGTTATGAAAAGAAATCAGCGTAAAAAAAGAAGTTCATTTCTATTGGCATTTATTGCTGTTGTTATATGTATAGTTTTAGGAGCTGTGCTGGCGTTTAATATTGATAACGGAAATACTTCCGATAAAAGCAGTTCATCTGATACAAGTACAAGCTCATCGTCTTTGGAGAATGAGAGCAGCTCGAGCTCATCTGAAAGCTCATCAGAGGAAGAGAGCTCAAGCGAAGCGGAGAGCGAGAGTTCAGAATCATCATCAGAGGAACAGTCTGAACCGTCCAGCTCAGAAGAGCAGGAGTCATCCTCCGAGCAGGAAGAGCAGACAGAGGAACTTTCGCCGAGCGGAAAGCCGTACAGCTATTATGAGACAGTCGAGCCTACATATGTAGACGGTGTATTATTGGTAAACAAAACTTACGCACTGCCTTCAAGCTACGGCGGTAGTAACGATGAGGCAAATTATGCGCTCGGTAACCTTCAAACCGCTGCGGGAGAAGCAGGCTATTCAATGCCGCTGATAAGTGGATACCGTTCATTTGATAAGCAGGACGGACTATATCGCAACTATGCGGCAAGGGACGGCAAGCAGATGGCTGATACATATTCTGCGTGGCCGGGACATTCCGAGCACCAGACAGGACTTGCCTTTGACATAGGTGCGCTTGACGACAACTACGGTGAAACCGCCGCAGGAAAATGGCTTGCTGAAAATGCTCACAAATACGGCTTTATTATACGTTACCCAAAAGGTAAGGAGAGCATTACAGGTTATCAGTATGAACCGTGGCATGTGCGTTATTTAGGAATTGAAACGGCAACAGCCGTATATGAAAGCGGACTGTGCTTGGAGGAGTATCTCGGAGTATAGGAAATACAGATTTAAAAGGGCGGTGATTTCCGCCCTTTTATTATTGCTGTTTTAATTTAAGATAATATTTTTTAAAATTAACTTTTAGATGTATCAAATAATGTATTATTATGTAAAATAATAACTAATTGTAAAATATATTGCCTATTTTTTACGTTTAGTGTACTTTGCTTGCACCGTGTTTGCAATAATGGTATAATAACATTCATGGCTTTATTGCATTGTTTTTAAAGGGAGGAATTACTATTTCTGATTTAGCAACACGTGCAGAACGCAATAAAAAATGGGAAAATTATTGGTATCACTATAAATGGCACACTATTTGCGGAATATTTTTGGCTTTTTGTCTGCTTATATATATAGGCGACCTTTTAGGAAAAGAAGATTTTGACTTAAATGTGGTTTATGTAAGCCGCTCATACACTGTTTATGAACAGGACGAGGAGCTGCAGAAAAGACTTGAAAAATATGTTCCGGATTACGACGAAAATGGTGAGGTCAATGTAAAGCTCTACAACTACACTATACCGGAAGAGCCTACAAGTCAGGAGGAGTATGACCAGCAGATTGCAATGCTCACAAGATTCCAAGTTGAGATATCTGACGGAAATACCTTCCTATACATATTTGATGAGGATATGTTTGAGTATTTTGAAATGGAAGAGGCCTCTGAGGATTTAACCTATACAGGTTCAGACAAAATAAAGGATTCAGTCAAATACATGCTTGACGGTACTGAGCTTGTGGACGGTCTTAACATTGACGGAAATGGCTATTTCTTAGTTTTAAGAAATATGCTTGGCTTTGAGGACGGATCAAAACATGATAGGGCGCAGGAAAATCATGACAAGTCAAAAGAGGTTCTTGAAAATATCATAAACAACAATAAGATAAATGAATAATGAATGAGAGCTGCTGTCGGTATTAAAACCGATAAGCGGCTTTTATTTTTATAAAATATGTCGAAATTTGTATAATAAGTTCTGATATATACTTAAAGTAAATAATATATTACCACTCTGATACAAGTATGATGAAATAAAAATATATCTTTCTTGCAAAAAAAAGCTTAAAACAAGTTAAAACACGTATAAATCTAAGTAAAATGAATGTTTTTTTAAAAAAATAATCATTTTTGCATTGATTTTTTAAAAGAATGGTTTTATAATATTACCAATATATTTGTTTTATTTAACCAACTGTAAAAAACAGCTTGGCGTTAAAGGAAAGGGGAAAACCATGAGTTTTAAAAGCGCATATTTAAACAGAGTGTATGAAACTGTTTCTGAGAGAAATTCCGGTGAGCCTGAGTTTTTGCAGGCTGTAAGAGAGGTTTTGGAATCACTGGAGCCTGTTGTGGAGAAAAACCCCGAGATAGAAAAAAACGGTGTTATCGAGAGAATAGTTGAGCCTGAGCGTTTTATTCAGTTCAGAGTTTCTTGGGTTGACGACAACAATAAAGTACAGGTAAACCGTGGTTACAGAGTTCAGTTTAATTCCGCTATCGGTCCTTACAAGGGCGGTCTTCGTTTCCACCCATCTGTAAATGCTTCTGTTATCAAATTCCTCGGATTTGAGCAGGTATTTAAAAACTCACTTACAGGTCTTCCTATGGGCGGCGGTAAGGGCGGCTCTGACTTTGACACTAAAGGTAAATCCGACGCTGAGATTATGCGTTTCTGCCAGAGCTTTATGACAGAGCTTTCTAAACATATCGGTGCTGACACAGACGTTCCTGCAGGTGATATCGGTGTAGGTGCAAGAGAGGTAGGTTATCTCTTCGGTCAGTACAAACGTCTCAGAAACGAGTTTACAGGCGTTTTGACAGGTAAAGGTCTTACATACGGCGGTTCACTTATCCGTAAAGAGGCAACAGGTTACGGTCTGCTTTACTTTACAGATGAGATGCTTAAGAATATGAAGAACGAGACTCTTAAAGGTAAAAAGGTAGTTGTTTCCGGTTCCGGTAACGTTGCTATCTACGCTGCTGAGAAAGCTATGGAGCTTGGCGCAACAGTTATTGCAATGTCTGACTCCACAGGCTATGTACACTCTCCTAACGGCATTAACCTCGACGTTGTAAAACAGATTAAAGAGGTTGAGCGCGGACGTATCAGCGAGTATGTTAAGAGAGTTGAGGGTGCTGAGTACTTTGAGGGATGCCGCGGAATTTGGAGCATTAAATGTGATATTGCTCTTCCATGTGCTACTCAGAACGAGATTAACGGTGAGGAAGCTCAGATGCTCATAGACAACGGTGTTATCGCTGTTGCTGAGGGTGCTAACATGCCATCTACTCCTGAGGCTATCGAAGTATATCTCAAAAACGGTATCATGTACGGTCCTGCAAAAGCTGCAAATGCAGGCGGTGTTGCTACATCCGGTCTTGAGATGAGCCAGAACTCCATGAGATATTCATGGACATCCGAAGAGGTTGACGCTAAGCTCAAGGATATCATGGTAAATATCTTCCACAACGCTTACAACGCATCTAAACAGTATGGCGATGAGGGCAACCTTGTTCTCGGCGCTAACGCAGCAGGTTTTGACAAAGTTGCTCAGAGCATGATTGCTCAGGGTATTGCTTACTAATTGTAAATCTGCAACAGATCATTGAAATTTTATAATGTAAATTTAAAG
>CALXEM010000055.1 GCA_944387335.1 uncultured Clostridia bacterium
AAAAGCCTCGGCGAATTTAAGTTCACAAGAGCACAGTCAACCATATACGCTGAGCCTATGAGCGAGGACATAGACCTTGACGAAGCAGTACGCCGTCTCGGTCGTGTTTTCGGAATAGTTGGTTTGAGCCGTGCGTGCGTTGCCGAAAAGGACTTTGAGGACATCAAGGCAAAGGCAATACCGTATCTTGAGGAAACACTCGAAGCCGCAAACACCTTTAAGGTAGAGGCAAAGCGTTCGGACAAAAAATTCCCGATGAAATCGCCTGAAATATGCCGCGAGCTCGGCGGATATATCCTTGAAAATTATCCTCACCTCACAGTAGATGTAAATAATCCCGATGTAGTCGTATATGTTGAAGTACGTGACTTTGCGGCATATATTCACGCAAATCAGCTTCCGGGCGCAGGCGGACTTCCTATCGGCTCAAGCGGAAAAGCGGCACTGCTTGTATCGGGCGGAATTGACAGCCCTGTTGCAGGATACATGATGGCTAAAAGGGGCATTGAAATATCCGCAATACATTTTGTAAGTCCTCCTTACACAAGCGACCGCGCCCTTCTAAAGGTAGAGGAACTGCTTGAAAAGCTTTGCGAATACTGCGGAAGAATAAATTTTGCGGTTGTGCCGTTTACAAAAATTCAGGAGGAGATAAGGGACAAATGCCCTGAGGAGCTCTTCACAATAATTATGAGAAGATACATGATGAAGATTGCTCAGAAAATAGCCGAAGCGTCAGACTGCTCCGCCCTTATCACAGGTGAAAGCGTAGCTCAGGTTGCAAGCCAGACAATGCAGGCTATTGCTTGTACAGACTGCGCCTGCTCTATGCCTGTTTTCCGCCCTGTTATAGGAATGGATAAGACAGAAATTATAGACATTTCAAGAAAAATTGACACATATGAGACATCAATTCTCCCGTATGAGGACTGCTGTACAGTATTTACACCAAAGCACCCGCGCACAAGACCTAATATAGAGATGGTCTTAAAAGCTGAACAGGCTCTCGACGAAAACGCACTCATAGAAGAGGCAATGGCAAATACAGAGTACAAAACTATTACCGCTCAGATGTAATTATTTTAAAAACTGACCGAAAACAATGAAAGGTAGTGTATTTTTTGATTGCTGATATAATTTTTTATTCACCGTCTGCCGACAATGCTCCTGCTTTGCCCCAAATAAAGGAAAGCCATAGATTTATAAGCGGTTTTCTCTCCTCAATAGGCTTTGACACATCTTCAGGCTTAAAGGCTTGCTGGGGCAAAATGCAGTTTCAGCAGACATTAAAGGAATCCCTTTCAAAATCACATCTTATAATTGTAATGGACTCCTATAAAAATTACCCTAACACCGCAAAGGATATAATCTGCCGCGGTATAGGCACAGACTGTCAGATAAATGAAAATTTACTTTCATCATTGGAGAATAAAACTAACCTTTTAAGAGATGTCATGCCGGAAGAACTGCGTCACATTGCTGAAATTCCGCAGAATGCCGAGGTTTATGAAAACCCGTCGGATATAGAACCCGCTCTGCTCCTGCGTGCAGGCGAGCAAAACATAATAATGATGTCTTACCGCATAGACAGCGTAAAGTCGCTCTTTGAAAGCTCACTTTACAACGTGTGCTGTAAAATTTCCGGTAAATGTTCCGAGAGCATTTCATTCAATCTGGCTACCCGCGACGAAAAATATATAAACCGTACAATAGAAAACATACTGTTTGGCAAAGACAAAAAGGTATCTGTTTCTCTCAGAGCCTTTATGTGCTATACCAGCGTAACAGTAACAGCGGCTGAAGCTTCCGCGCTTGAGGCCAAAATGTCTGCGGCAGACAGCGTAAACTTATTAAAAAGAGCTTTTGACAGCATATATTTTAAGACAAATACAAATGCCGAAGAATATGCGCTCACAGTAAAAATTAAAAATGCATCTAAAAAATCCGTTATCTTCTCTATATCTAAAAACCCGAACTTTTCACTTAACACTGATAAGCTCATATACACTGACCACGACAGAACGGCATGGGTAAGAGAAGCTGACTTTAGCTACAATGATTTATTGAACATTGGACTTAAAAAATTGGATATACAAAGCGGTGAAGCTAATTTTGCCGATATTGCGGCTAAAGCTGCTCAAATTCTTTGTGAAAAACACTCTGCTGACTATGGTATATGCTTTATAAATAGCGCACAGCCTGCGTTTGTCTGCTTTATGAAGGACAAAGCGGCAATTATGAAATGTAATCCTGCAAAAATTTATCAGACATTCTTAAAGACAGTTGACAACGCCGTAACAGGCAATGACAGCTGGGACGAAATATTTACACCAAATTCCCGACCGGCAACTGTCAGAACCCACGCAGCAGCAGTACCGGTAGCAACGCCTGTTGAGACTACTTCCACTACCCAAAAAGAAGAAGAAAACAAAGTACCGGCTAAAAAGTCAAAAGATAAAAAGTCAGAACCCGGTAAACTGCCTGTTATAAGCAAAATTGTGATTGTAATAGCAGGTATTGTATTCTCGGTATGTCTTGCATATATCTGCAACTATTTTCTCGATTCATATTTAAACCAAAAGGAAAATAAAGACCTCCTATCGCTTATAGGCAATATGGAGGTACTTGAGGATTACCCGAACGTGACATATCCATCGGAATATGACCCTCAGTTTGCATCGTTATACGCTATAAACCAAGACTTTAAAGGTATTCTTCAAATTCCAAATACGGGAGTAAACTATGCCGTAGTTCAGTCGACAAACAACGACTACTACCTGCGCCGTAATTTCTATCAGGAATATAATAGCCACGGAAGCATATTTTTAGACTACAACGCTGATATACGCACTCCTTGCAGCAACATTGTATTTTACGGTCATAATATGAAAGATGGCCAGATGTTTGGCGAGCTGCTTAAATATGAGGATTTGGATTTTTATAAAGAACATCCTGTAATTACTTTTAATTCAGTATATCGTTCATCAAAATATAAAATAATCTCCGTATTCCTTGCAGATGTTAGCTCTGCCGGACTGGAGGAGTTTAATTACGTTGATCCAATGGTCTCCCCTACACCGGACCAGATGCAGGCGTTTATATCTGAGATAACTTCCCGTTCACTTATAAATACAACCGTTGATGTGCAGAACACCGACAAGCTCATAACGCTCTCCACATGCGATTACACGTTTAATGACGCGCGTTTTGTAGTTGTAGCCCGTCAGGTACGCGAAGGTGAGGATGAGAATGTGGACACCTCCGGCAGCTCATACAACCCTAATCCTGTAAAGCCGGCGGCGTTGCAGTAAATAGAAAATAAATAAGTATAAAAAATAATGCCCTTACTGTCAAATTACTTTTTGACAGTAAGGGCATTTATTATCTATTTTGTTTTGAGTTTTCTCGAGAATATCAAAAATGCAATTAAACTTAATGTCAAAAGAGACGATGCAGTATTTATTGCAGACATATCTGATGTATTAGGCACCTCTGAATTTGTATCATCAGCTTTATTTACATTTTCATCATTTTTATTATTATTACTTTCTGTTTTATTTACAGTATTTTTGTCACTGGTACTACTGCTTGGTATTTCTTCCTCCGATTGAATATTTAAGAGAACATAAGTACTGAAATGTGAAAGCTGTGCCATAACTGTTTTCTCATTTTCATCTATAGTAATATCTATTTCCTCTCTTTCACCGTTTTCAGAAATATAGAACATCTTCAAATTTTCCGCAGAAAGATTACTAGGTAAATCAAATTTTACAGTTACCTTTTGGGTTGGCTGAACACCAGACCCATTGGAAGTAGCGGTTAAATTAAATACTGCTATCTTATTCTTCTGAGCAACATCAGTTAATGAAGCTTGTACGCGCTGAAAGATTTCTCCCGATTTAACACTCTCAGCTTTAACTATCGTATTCTTAGGAAAGGCTCCATCACCTTCAACAGTAATTCCGTCTTCAACCTCATATAATATATCAGGAAGCTGTGGCTTTCCTTCTGGTGTTATCATTTCTGAAGTATCCGGAATATCTTCTATGTCAATTATTTCTCCGCTTAACATTTTAATATATTCTCCGTCATAGGATACCGTCATTTTTAAGCTTTTATTAAGTATAACATAACAGAATATTCCTGAATCAACTATACTGTTCTCAAAATCTCCTGCTACTCCCAGTTCAATTAAATATTCTTTATCAGCCATTAACTTATCAATGGATGTATACTTTTTTGAGCCAACATTGTAATAAAGCGTATATGTATCGCCGTTATTTACATATCCTACAAATGGATGTTCGGGATAGACACCTCCATAAGCGGGATAATCCACAGTATATGTCTGATCTTCTTCATTATATGCAAAATGTTTATCTTGAAGGCTTATCACCGTATTTCTAAATTCATTTTCTTCAAGTGTAAATAATTTTTCTACAAAGTCTTCCATAATATCCGCTGGTATTTTACATTTGTTAACTTGGCCCAAACTATCATATTCAATTGCATATTCTTCTAAATTAGAAATACCAAATATCTCATGGTGGCACTCTTTCAATAACGTCAAAATTTATCTTTTCTTGTTTAATTAATATTTCAGGCTGAGCACTTTCTTGACAGTATGAATATAAGCGTTCAAATTTTTTACAAAGATTTTCCTCCTGCGCACTTACTTTTTCTGTTTCTGTAAAACAAAAGCCTAAAACAATTGTAACAGAAAGCAAAAACGAAATAAATTTCTTCATTTTAAATCCTCCTCAATTTTAGTCAACTGTAAATGACTTATTTATTTGGATTATACATCTAAAGATTAATAAAGTCAATCTAAAGGCGCTTATAATTTAATTTATAAGTTCATATACTTATACTAAAAGATTGGTGGAGAGTATATGGAGCAGGAAAAATTAAAGGATATAGGCACACGAATTTACAAAAGAAGAAAAGAACTTAATCTAACACAGGAAGATCTCGCCGAAAGTATGAATGTATCCATTCAAATGATTTCAAATCTTGAACGAGGTAACAAAGCAATTAAAATAGATAATCTTTTAAATCTATGTGAAATTCTTAAAGTCAGTACAGATTTTATTCTGACCGGAAAACATAACAACAACGACATCGAAGCTTTAATGAGCAAAATTCTAAAGCTATCAGAATCTGATTATAAAATGATAGAATTACTGGTAGACTACCGGCTATCAAACAACTAGTGCAAAGTCATGACCACCCCTAAGAGAGGTGGCATGACGAGCGGCCTATAAGGCCGTGACAAAAGCCAGCGCCTAAATGACGCTGGCTTTCACTTCGTTCAAGCCTCTGGTGGTATGATTACTTGCTACCCTTAAAAGGGTCTACATACTCCTTCTTGCTTAAACTATCTTCTATTTGGTCTTGCCTTTCCTGCTCTCGA